>JAKEHD010000501.1 GCA_022615215.1 Blastocatellia bacterium | reverse complement strand
TGACATCAGCTATACTCTGCGCGGCATGGCTTGAAACTATTCATCAAGCACACGGCCGGGCGAATTTATTTGGAGTGCGGCGGCCCGGACGCCGCTTTTCATTCGTCAGAGACCTATTTCGCAGCCAAAGCGCCGCATGAGGCGGCGCACTCCAAATATGATTCCGTGATGAAAAAGTTTCATTTTATCCCGCGCGCAGTATACGTTGAACGCGGCGAGCGTATACGCATCATCTCAGCTCGTCCCGCCACTCGCGGCGAAAGGAAGTTGTATGAAGAAGAATGAAGACAGCATCGAATTGCATTTGCGCCCGCGTCCCTCTGAGAAGGTGTCTCTAAATATTCCTGAAGACACTTTGGAATCGCTCAGGAGGATAGCGGCAAGCAGGGATATGTCTTGTGAAGCGTTGATCAAGTTCTATATTGGGCAGGGCTTGAGGCAAGACCTGGCGAAATAGTATGGTCGTTCTGTGGTATCATTGCGGCCGGAGGAATAGCATGAGCAAGACGATAGAGGCTGTATTCGACGGCGAGGTCTTACGGCCTGACGAACCGCTGGAACTGCGGCCCAACACACGGGTCCGCGTCACAATCGAGGAGCCAGCCACAGCGAAGCGCGAGTCACGATCATTTCTTCGCACTGCACGTTCGCTCGACCTGCAAGGCCCGCCGGATTGGTCCGAGCGATTGGAAGAATACCTCTACGGGAACCAGACCGATGCCCAGGACTGAAGTTTTCCTCGATACTTCATACGCCATTGCGCTCTCTTCGTCTAAAGACGAGCATCACGAAAAAGCGCTCGCGCTCGCAGATGAGTTAGAAGCAGATGAAACGAAGCTCATAACGACACGAGCCGTCATTCTGGAGATTGGGAATGCCCTCTCGAAGCAACGATACCGCGAAGATGCTGTCAGGCTGCTCGAATCACTTGAGCAGGACCATAAGGTAGAGATCATTCCAATTTCAGAAGAGTTATACGAACGAGGATTCAAGCTATATCGAGACCGACCGGATAAGGCATGGGGCATCACAGATTGTATTTCGTTCGTGGTTATGCAGGAGCGCGGGTTGCGCGAGGCGCTTACAACGGATGAAGACTTCGAGCAGGCAGGTTTTGTAGCACTGTTGAGAGATATTCCGGGAGGCGTCTGACAGTCTATTTGATGTGCCTTGAAAGTCACCATTCGCTTGCCAGTGAAAGTCCGGTTGTGATATTCGTGAGAGAGCAACACAGTGTAGGATGGAAGGAACTTCAAATTATGCGTACTATCAAGCGGCTTGCTTTCGTACTGACATGGATTATCGCTCTTGGCGCATTCGCTGCGCTTCCTCTGCTTGCGCAAACCAACGGCAAGGCCAAGCCTTCGGCCGAGGAGGTCATCAAGCGCGCCCTCGAAACGGCCAGGGCGGAAAATAAGAATGTCCTGGTCCATTTCGATGCGTCGTGGTGCGGATGGTGCAAGCGGTTCGATGCTTTTTTGCGCTCGCCCGAAGCAGGGAAGCTCATGGCCGATAATTACGTCACGGTCAGCCTCACTGTTATGGAGAGACCCGACAAGAAGGATATGGAGAATCCCGGCGCAGGGGAGTTGATGCGCGAGATGGGCGGAGCGGCAGCGGGCATTCCGTTTTACTTCTTCCTGGACAAAGAAGGAAAGAAGCTCGCAAATTCCATGGCGATGCCCGACGGCGGAAATATCGGCCATCCCGCCAATGCCCAGGAGATCAAGGCATTCGCAGGGCTGATTGAGCGGACGGCCCCGCACATGACCTCGGAGCAGCGCGCCCGTATAATAGACTATCTGACCAAAAGCGCGCCGCGTCGGTGAGGCGTCGTGGTTATGCATCGGCAAGGGACGAATTGCGCAAATTCATTTCCGACTGATCGCTTTCTCAATGCCTCCTGCCGATGATTCAGGTTGAATAAGGAGATTGTTATGGCTCGTAGGAAGCAACCAAAAGGAACCTGTCTCTACTGCGGACAGGAGATGGCGAAGGGCGGGATGTCGAAACATCTCTCTGCCTGCCCGAAACGCCAGGCCGCAATCGAGAAAGCCGGGAGTAAGAAAATCGGAAACGAAACTCTCTATCATCTCCGTGTCGAACCCGTCTGGCCGAGCGATTTCTGGTTGGACCTGGAGGTGCGAGGCTCTTCCACCCTTGAAGTCCTCGATCATTACCTGCGCGCTATATGGCTGGAATGCTGCGGCCACATGAGTCAGTTTTCGGTAGGCGGCTGGCGAGGAAAAGAAATATCCATGAAGCGAAGCATAGAGGCGGTCTTCAAGCCCGGAGTCGAACTCACTCATATCTATGATTTCGGGACATCATCCGAAACGCTCATTAAAGTGGCGGGAACGCGCGAAGGCAAACCCACTACTGCGCGCTCTATCGCGCTTATGGCGCGCAACCTTATGCCGGAAGCCGTCTGCATAGAATGCGAGCAACCGGCGACGCATCTGTGCCAGGAGTGCATTGCCGAAGAAGATGTATCGGGGACGCTGTGTAAAAAGCATGCGAAGACGCATCCGCATGACGATTATGGCGACCCCATGCCTCTGGTAAATTCTCCGAGGCTCGGTATGTGCGGTTATGAAGGCCCGGCCGACCCGCCTTATTGAGTCAATCGTTTCAACATATCGTGAGTGTTCGGACAAGCAAAAAAACTCACATCGTAGACACAGAGAATCTTCTCATTATCTGCGGTGCCTGCGCTGTCTCTGTGGTGAAAAATCTCATCCCTTTCCGAACAGTTACATTTTGAGATGGATTTTGACAATCATCCGAAATCCCGGTATTCTCTCCAAAGGCACGTAAGGGGTGCCTGCACCCGCAAAAGAGGACCTCACCCTTTCGGATTTAAGTCGCCGGATCATAAAACTTCTTTTTGCCTCTGACGCGCGGGTTACAGGGAGGCCAGGAAAGGAGTCTTTATGACTGGTTCACGTCCCGACAACCTTGAAGAGTACAAGATCAAAGCCGCGATCTTGCTCAAGCTCCTCAGATCAACTGATCCTCAAAAGTCACTCGACGCTGCTACCAGGTTTCAATGCCTGCCGCATCTGTCGGGTTTATCTCTCGATGAAATCGTTTTGCGAAAAGAGGGCCTGAAGCTGAAAGATGCGCTGACGGTCATCGCGCTCGAACGCGGGTATGCCTCCTGGCCCGATCTCAAGCGCCGCATGGAGAAGCGCGACCGCCTCAGAAGCAAAAGGGCTTACACGCCTCTCTACCCGAAACGATGCGCGGGCTTTCTGAACGAGTGGTACGCAAGCTATGAGGCGGCCCGCAGCCATCTCGAACAGGCAGGCGGCTACCTCTTGCCTTACAAAAACCATTTCTTCTTATGCAAGCGCGGCTATATAGAGGCTCTCGGACTCGACCCGGATGATGAGGATTGGGAGCGCATCGGCTGGGATTGGGCGAAGCCCCGCGACCTCGCCGCATGGGAGCGCCTAAATTCCAGGCTTCAGAGCCTTGAGGCAGACCACGCCGAATAGACCGAGTCTGCCTTCTCACTCGATATATGCAAAAAGCGCAAGGCCGTCCGCCTGTCTATGGACGGGCGGACGGTTGGACTAAAGGAGCGATATGAAAACGATCAGGGAGCAGTCAGCCAGAGAATTGATCTTGAATTTTCGCCAATTCGAATTTGCGACGACTATGAGAGTCTTGAAAGCATATCCCGAAGATAAGCTGGATATGAAACCCGCCGAAAAATCGCGCAGCGCAAGGCAATTAATCACGACCTTCATCAGCGAAGAGTACGTTTGCAGAGCGGTCATGCAAGGCCATGCCCCTTACTCTGATATTCCTCGAAGCTGGCCAGACGATCTGGCGGAGTTGCTCGACATATTCAATCAAGTTCACGATGAGGCTCAGGGTATGATCGCTCAGGCCGATGATGAAGAACTCGACCGCGTCGTCGATTTCAACGGCTTTCAAGTGCGGGCGCTCGATGTCTTATGGATAGAGCTACACGATCAGATTCATCATCGCGGCCAGTTTTCGGTCTACCTGAGATTGGCGGGCGCAAGAGTCCCGTCAATCTACGGGCCGACCGCAGATGAGCCGCTGAAAAAGCAAAGCTGATTCGTATGATGAATTCACCTGGCGCGGTTACGAATGAGACCTTTTCGACTTGCATACGAGGTGTCAGAGGTTCTCACAGGGGCTTCACCACACAAATCAGATTCTCGCGTAGAATGCTAATGACGATTCGCCCTGCCGAACCTCGCGGTATACCCTCAAATTTCCGTATTCGGATTCGGGCGCGGTCTTGGCGCGGTGCTCGACTATGACCACGCCCTCGTCAGCGAGAATGCCGCTTGACGCAATCAACTTCATCGCCTGCAAGTAAAGCTCCGACTCATAAGGCGGGTCGAAGAAGATTATATCGAACGGCTCGGACTCGGCAGCAACTCGCTTGATGGCCGCAACGGCGTCGCGGTTGATTATGTCCGTCCCCTGAGAGATGCCTAATTGTGCGAGGTTCTCTTCTATGACGGCGCAGGAGCGGCGCGACAGGTCTACGAAGACGGCGCGCGCGGCTCCCCGGCTGAGGGCTTCGATTCCTACAGCGCCCGAACCCGCGCATAGATCGAGAAAGCGGCTTCCCTCGATTTCCGAAGCCAGGATGTTGAAGAGCGTCTCTCGCATGCGGTCGGATGTCGGACGCACCGTAAGACCTTTCGGGGTCCGCAAACTTCTGCCTCTGTATATTCCTCCGATTACTCTCATTTTACCTCCCCCTTCGATATTAAAGAATCGCCGCCCGCGTCTCAATGTTTAATCGCGGGCCTGTCGGTCTGCTTGCGCGAGATTGACATTTTTTCCATCGGCACAGAGAATTGTCATATCGAATTTCGAGGACTGACAGCGATTTAAATCAAGAGGCAAGCAATGGCAAGAAAGGTTTTCATTATCGCATTCATCGTTTTATGGTCCCTGGCCGCAGGCGCGGCTGCGCAGAAGAAGACGGGCACTCTCAAGGGCAAGGTGGAAGATGAGAAGGGCAAACCCGTTGCGGGCGCTGAAATCCGCGTTATGAACACCCGCACGCGCGAGGTCAAAGAGACGAAGACCGACGAGGCGGGGGATTATTCGCTCGAGCTTGAGCCTGACCATTACGTAGTGAGTTTCGACGCGGAAGGTCTGCAGGGCGTCACGCTCACGAGCATGCAACAGGTCGAAGAGGGGAAAGAGACCCGCGTCAGGACCATGGAACTTGAGAAGGCCAAAAAGCCCACCTCGCTCATACGCGGAGTCGTCTTCACGATAGAAGGGTTTTCGCTCCCCGGCGCGACCGTGAAACTCAAGCGCATTCCTACGGAGGAAGAAGAGCAAGCGGGCAAGAAGGTGAAATCCCTGAAGATAGAATACAAAACGAACCGCCGGGGCGAGTTTGCCTTTCGCATACCGAGCCAGCAGGCGCGATACGAACTGACAGCCTCGCGCGACGGGTTCAAATCCCAGATGAAACGAATCTACGTGGGCGAAAACGAATCCGTCCCCGTAGCCTTTTCGCTTGAGCCTGTTAAGAAATAACAGGGCTTGGCGCGTAATAAAGAACGTTCGGTGAAATTATGAAGAGGGAGATGAGCATCTATTTGAGAATGGTCTTTATCGCCTTGTGCGCCGTCTCTATGAACCTGTTCGCTTTCACGGCGAGCATCTTCCCCTATATCACAAAGAACCCTGCTGAAAATCGAATCGCTACAATCACAGGTACTATACATTTTGTAGGAACCCCTCCTGAGCCTAAGCATATAAGGATGGAAAGCGATCCCAATTGCCCAAAGGATAGCCCTCTGAACGTAAAAGAGGATTCCGTAGTTACGGATGGAAAGCTCGCCAATGTTTTTGTCTACCTCGATGGTAATGAGTTAGATAATCAATTCTTTCCTGAGCCTCCTCCGGAAGTTGTACTTACCTACATCGGCTGTAGGATTATCCCTCGTGTCATGGGCATTCAAACTCAGCAGATGCTTGATTTGTTGAATAGCGATGTAACGACTCACAATGTACACCCTCAACCCAGGCACAATAAAGAATGGAATCTTGTAATCGAACCGGGAGCATTGTTGCAAAAACAGTTTGATAAGCCTGAGACGATGATAAAAATCAGATGCAATCAACACCCGTGGGAAGAGGCTTATGTTGGAGTTATGAAGCATCCATTTTTTGCTGTGAGCGGACTGAATGGCTCCTACACGATTTCAAACGTACCACCGGGAAATTATTTCCTCGTGGCCTGGCATGAGAAGTATGGTGAGCAGAAGGCCGAAGTCAAAATTGGATTGGAATCTGAAAAGACGATAGATTTTACTTTCACATCCGAACAATGAAGGAAAAAAACTGGCAATCGTCACGGCCAGGAGTGACCGCGCATCTCGTATGAATTTGATCACAACGATTTTGAACGACTTGAGACTCTAACTCAACTGAAGCGATGGCAGCAGGCCAAAAGACAAAGAATCGAGAGACCGCCGGGCCGGACTCAAGCGAGCAGGCGAAAGAGAAACGAACCGATTATTTGACCGCCCGCCAGCTTGCCCAGGTTCTGCAGGTCAGCGAATCTACGGTTCATCGCCTGCGACGCGCGGGCCGCATCCCCGCCATTCTGCTGACCGACAGGCTCATCAGGTTCAACCTCCGAGATGTTCAAAAGGCTCTACGGCCCGCCTACTCGAACCGCGACGGAGAAGAAGAACAGGAGCCGAATCCGCAGTTGTCATTCGAAGACATGTTTTCAGACTTCAATGCGTGATTTGTCCGGCAGCGGAGCGTGGTCGCGTAATCGCGTGGTCGCGTAATCGCGTGGTCGCGTAATCGCGTGGTCGCGTAATCGCGTGGTCGCGTAATCGCGTGG
>JAKEHD010000500.1 GCA_022615215.1 Blastocatellia bacterium | reverse complement strand
TGAAAAGATGCTCGAAAGAGGATGATAGTGCATTAAAACTGAGACCTGCAAAGCGAGCCTGCGCGTAGCGCTTAGTTCAACTGCCGTTGGGAGGATTCAAGAAAGGAAGAAGGCGCTCGCTTGTAGGCAGAACTTTAACGATCCGCCAACTTCCGTTGGCGGGATTATGGCCGACTTTATGGAACCACACCCCCGAAAGGTCGAAAGGTTTCCTGACAAACAGGTCGAAGGGTAAAAATGCTTGCGAACGTGATGCGTAGTGAGTGATGCGTGACCACTGACCACTGACCACTGGCCACTGCTTTTTCACGGATCCGGAAGCCTTTTTTCAAGGCCGTCGAGCGAGCCGTTGAGCTTCTTGTAAAGATTTTCTATATGCGCGCGACGCACGTTCGATGTGGGCAACCCCGATTCATAGCTCGCTATGTAGAAATCCAGAGCACGCCGTTCATCGCCCGCTTGTTCGGTGGCGACCGCCAGGTGCCATAGAGCGGTTTTGCGCTCCGCATTCAAGGGGTACACGTCGACGGATTTCGCCAGTTGCTCGATTGCCGCCTGCGTGTTGCCTTTCTTGAACATCGCCCATCCGAGCGCATCATAAGCGCGCCCTAAAAATACGGCCCGGCGGCCTTCGCGGTCGAGCAGGGGAGCGTCGCGCATGGAGCCGGCAGGCTCGGTCGCAGCATCGGCCCTGGCTATGGCTCTGAGAGCGAGTTGTTCGGCAGCGTCGAGCGCGATCCCACTGTCGGTCAGCTTTCGCGCGACCCATACCATGCGGAATACCTGCCGCCCGTCGTCGAGCGTCGTGAAGGTCCGTGTAGCGTGAAGCAATTCCTTGACTCCGGGAATATCTTCATCGCGCCCCGCCGATAGCTCGCCTTCCGGTGAGACGGGAGGGCCGCTCGCGCGGCGAGGCCGCGTCGCGCTTTTCAAATCTTCATCCTCGGCCTTGCTTCGGCCAGGCGCACGCCCGCGCCGTCGCGGGGGCGGGGAAACGGGCGTCCCTCGCGCCGATAAAGATTTCTTTCTTGCCGCCACCTTCATGAAATGATCCATGCGGAAGAGGGCCTCGGCCAGCCGGTACTGCATCGTGGTTGTAGGATAATCGTTCAAGAGGAGCGCCGCGCGCCGTTCGCGCTCAAGCAGCATGTCCAGCCTCGGCGACCTGGCTCTCATCACTCCGCCGAGCGTGGTCTCGAACTCGCCGTCTTCCGATACGCTGAATACTTCTCTCATCACCTCTAAAGCCTGATCGTATCCGTCGAGCGCCATGAGCGTTTTCGCCAGTTCGAATTTCAGAGTCGAAAACCCGCCCAGAGGTTGAGCTTGAATGATGGTCGCCAGCGCGTCCCCGTATTTTGCTTCGAGGGCATCTATGTTGGCTTTGGCGATGAAGACCCAGGCATATCTAGGCGCAAGGCGCGCCGCCTGCTCCATATAGACTCTTGCTATCTCAGGCTTTCTCCTGTTCGCATAGAAAAAGGCCAGTTGCGTCAGCAGGCGGTAATCTTCCGGTGTGAGTTCCGTCGCTCGTTTGATCTCGCGCTCCGCTTCTTCATCGCGCCCTAAAGCCAGTAGCGCAAGCGCCAGCCCGCCGTGAGCTTCAGCATCCCCCGGCTTGAGGGCGATCTGCTTGCTATAGTATTCGACGGCCTGACGATTATCGCCTGCGGCGCGATAGAGATTCGCAAGATTCAGGTTCGCAAACTCGTCGCTCGCATTGATCTCGATAGCCTTCTCGAATTCGGCGGTCGCGTCCTCAAGGCGCAGGTTTATAAGATAAGCCGTGCCCAATCCATTGTGCGCGCGGTGATCGTTCGGGGCCATGCTCACGGTGCGTTCCAGCACGCGGACGGCTTCGAGCGGCGCTTCTATCTGAACGTAAAAGAACCCTATCTGCACCAGCCGGTTCACATCCGTGTCAAACCGGCCCTCGAAGGAGCGCATCAACTCGACAGACTCCGTGCGGTAGCCGAACGCGCCCATGGCCATCGGCAAGGGAAAGATGAATTGCCCGAATATGCGGTCGTTCATCTCGGCCGGGGCGTGACGAAAGACGGATTTGAAATCGCGGGTCGCAAGCTGAGGGCTTCCCTCACGGAGATGCTGCTCGCCCCGTAGCGCGTATTCGCGCATCAAAAGCTCGTGCGCCTCCGGTATCAGAGGCGAATCTTTGTAAGAGCTTATGAATTTTTCGAGCAGGTCGATGCGATCGTTCTGAGAGTCAGCGGAGCGCGCGCGATTGAATGCCTCGTCGGGCGAAACCGATTGCGCCGCCAGGGCAGGTTTAACCGGTTTTTTAGGCTGCTTCCTGTTCTGCCTTCGAGTCTGACCCGGAGGGGAAGGGAAGTGAGAGAGAGGGTAAGCGTCGGCGATCAGAGCCGTGAGCGCCAGCATACACGCAAGAGTCGCCCGCGACAGGGTTGCCAATGAGTTTGCGATCTTAGCTCGAATGAATCTCTGAATCGTTTTCATGATGCTTCGACTACTGATTATATCACCATAAAGCTTTCTTTCTTGCCCGGCTACTGCGTTGCCAGTGCCTCGGCCAGCACGCGGCCTGTCCTGTTCGAAGGCGGCTCGATGTTGAGCAGGACGGCAAGCGTCGGTGCGATGTCCGCCGGCGAGCATTCCGCGTGATAGCGTCCGCGCCGAATGCCCGGACCCCAAAGAATCACCGGCACGTGCGTGTCATAGCTGTAAGGCGACCCGTGAGTTGCGGCGAGATTTCCCTCGGCCACGAACATAAACGGACGGGTTATTACCCATACGTCGCCCGACCTTGCGCTGTTGAATCCGTTCATCACGCGGCGCGAGAGCGAACCGGCTTGAATGCGACCCTTTATTATATCGCTTCTCGTGAAGTACGAGACTATGCCGGGCACGGTGAGCGCCGCTTCGCCTGCAAGGCGCTCGACTTCTGCGCTGTCGACTTTTCGATCTGCTATGAGCGAGCGATCGAGGTAAAGTTGGTCGTTTACGAACCCCTGCACCCATTTCCCTTCGCCGAACCGCGCGACTACGCTACGGTTTGCGGCCTCGACTATATCGCGCGGCGACAAGCGCCCCGCGTCCATCCCTATGGAGCTTATGTACTCAGGGACGGGCGAAACGCCGTGGTCTCCCGTCACGACGACGAGCGTGTTGCCCCGTCCCACGCGGCGGTCCACCTTGCCGAGCAGGTCCGCTATCACGCGGTCCAGCCGGACGTATATATCGAGAACCTCCTCGCTGTCAGGCCCGTGCGCATGCCCAACAAGGTCGGGCGTTGAAAAGCTTATCGATAAAAGGTCGGGGAACGAGTCCGAGCCGAGCGATTCGGCCTCTATGGCGGCCTCGGCAAAATCGACCAGGTACTCGGAAGCGAAGGGGGTCGCTTGAAACGCATTATAGAACCTGGGTCCGGGTTTGGCGTCTCCCCCTGTGATGGTGTAAGGAAATTTGCCGGACTTGTTTGCCTCGTTTGAGGAGTTGCCGGACCCGGCCCGCTCGTAAACGTCCGAGGGGAGGGCGCGTTCCCACTTCGCCCCGAAGTATTTATCGACTCCTTTTGCGGAATTGAACTTCTTCACCCAGTCGGGCAACTCTTTAAAGTAGTAATCGCTCGTCACGAAAGCGCCCGATGAAGAATCGAACCAGTAAGCGCCGTTGGGTCGCTGGCCGCCCGGAAGGACCGCCGAACGGTCTTTGTAAGAGACCGCTATCACCCTGGATTTGAGATTGCTTGCGAGCCGCATCTGGTCGCCGATGGTTGTGCCTATGAGGACGCGAGGGCTGGGCGCGCCCGTTCGCGCGGCGGGACCGTCATTTGTGACGACGCGGGCCGAATCATCCGATACCATAACGCGCACGCGGCCCGCCTGTCGGTCGTACCAGGTATTGCCCACTATTCCGTTGCGGGCGGGGACCGAGCCTGTGAATATGGCCGCGTGGCCGGGGGCCGTGTATGTGGGAATGTAATCGTAGTTGGCGTCGGTAAAAAGAGCGCCCTCGCCCGTCAAGCGGCGGAACCCGCCCTTTCCTAAGAGGTCTCCGAAACGGTCGAGGAAATCATAGCGAAACTGGTCGACTATGATCACGAGCACGAGCCTGGGCGCCGACCGATCAGCATTCGCCCCGCGAGAATCCTGCAAGCCGGTTCGCCTCCCGCCTTGCCCCGAAGCCGGAAACGATGCCGAAAGCAGGCAGATCGAAAGAACCGCTATGTGCAAGTACAGGTATCTTTTTCGAGTCATATTCCAAGTCCTGCCGGTTTACGATAGAAAAAAACCGTAATTCACTGGCCGCTCGGATGTCAACCTGACTGCACGCTGTGTGCCCGACGGGACTGCTCTTATTTTTTGGGAATTACAGCTTCAGCCGTCAGCTATCAGCTATCAGCTATCAGCT
>JAKEHD010000499.1 GCA_022615215.1 Blastocatellia bacterium | reverse complement strand
TTCATACTCGGTGCCGTCTCTCATAGAGACCTTCGCGCGCCCTGAAAGCACAAGCCCGATGTGTTCGACCTCGCAGTGCGAGCTTCCTGCAACAGGCCCGACGTGCTCGGACCATTTCCAGCCCGGCTCGTAACTCGCCCGGCCGAAGACTCGCTCTCCGATCTTCACAAGTTCGAATCTTCCCTTCTCGAAAATTCTGACCTCATCGGGAGACTCGAACCTCTTTATGATAACGTCTTCCATATTGTCACCTCGTCAGGCTCGCATAAAGATTTCTTTCTTCCGCAGTTATTGGGTCAATGTGAAGGTGAAATCTATCGCCCTTGAAGCCCTTCGCTCCAATGTCGACCTCAGCCCTCTGCTCACCGTATTTTTCATGCCATGCCGCCATAGAATAACGCCCTGACGGGATATTTGAGATTGAGTAAGAGCCATCCATTTTCGGCGCAGCCACCCTGGTGTTATCGGTTCAGCCCCGATGTGATCGAGACTGTATCTTATTTGCTCCTGTACACATCGGTGCTCAAGTACTTCAGGCCGGAGTCGACCATGAGCGTGACCACCCTCGATTCCGGCCCCAGCCGCTCTGCCACTTGGATCGCGGCGACGACGTTTGCGCCGGAAGACGTTCCCGCAAACACGCCCTCCTCCCGCGCGATTCGCCTCGCCATGTCTTCCGCCTCCCCTGTGCTGACCGCCAGGATGTCATCCACGATAGCCGGCTCCCAGAGCGGAGGGGTGCGGCCAATCCCGATTCCTTCGATACGGTGAGCGCCCGGCGGGCCTCCGAGTAACACCGAAGATTCTGCGGGTTCGACGACGACGATCTTGACATTCGGATTGTATCGCTTCAGCACGGTGGCGACCCCCCGCGTAGAACCCATAGAACCCACACAGTGAACGAAGGCGTCGACCCGCCCCTCGGTTTGATTCCATATCTCTTCGCCCAGCGAGTAGTAGCCCTCGATGATGTCAGGGTTTTCAAGCTGGTTGAACCAGTATGTGTCAGGCTCCCGGCTCAACTCACGGGCGGCCTCTATCATGTCCAGAAACAGTTTTTTGGTGGCGCGGCCTCCCTCGCTCGGCACGAGCGTCAACTCAGCGCCAAGCGCCACCATGTGATCCCGCTTCTCCTGACTGAACGCATCGGAACTGACGAGCTTGAGACGGTAGCCTTTGGCGGCGCAGACCAGCGCAAGCGATGTCCCGGTGCTTCCGCCCGTGTACTCGACGACCGTGTATCCGGGCTTCAGGCGACCCTCCTCCTCGGCCCGCGAAATCGCGACCCGCGCCATCCGGTCCTTCATGCTGCCGGTGGGATTCTCCCATTCGAGCTTCACGAAGATGTCCGCGCAATCGGGCGGAACGACCTTGCGAAGTCGAACTATGGATGTATTTCCAATGGCATTAAGAATGTCCATGTGTCGCGCTCTCCTTCCGCCGGCTGGTTTCCTCAATCTAAAGCGATCTGTTTTCAGCGATCTGCTTCGCTGACTTCTCATTATGAGCGCCCGTCAAGTCCTGCTGCTCGAAGGCGCGGCCGTCACGGCCGTGCCTGCTTGCATGAAAAGCCATCGCCGCTTCAAGGTATGCAACTATAAGCGGGTGCGGTCCCTCGTTCTCTTCGAAGAGTTGCGGAACGAATAACGTGGCTATGAAAAAGCGGCGGTCGCGCAATTCCAGGATTCGGGCTTCCCCATCATCATCTATGCCGGACACCTTCAAACCGCCTGCTTCGAGCTGGCTTTGAAAAGCGGGATTGAGTCCGAAGTTGCAATAATAATGCTCGTTTATTTCCTGCCTGCCATAAGTCGCGCGCGCGAGGGTATCGGGTTTGACCTTGATCTTCAGAGTCTTCCCGGCAACCGAGCAGGCGAGGCGGCTTATGAAGAGCTTCGACCCGTCGGGGTTATACTCCTCGCTCGCGGCGTCTTCGATGCCCAGGACGTTGATGGCGTATTCGAGCACTATATGCTGAAATCCCGCGCAGGTGCCTATGAAAGGATAGTCTCTTTCGCGGGCGAAACGTATGGCGTTCAGCGCGCCCTGCAAGCTTTTGTAAGGGCTGCCCGGCCCGCACCACAGCGCGTCGAATTTTTCCAGTCGGGTCAAACTCGCCTCGCTCGTCAATTCCTCGGTCGGCAACCATGACGCTTCGAGCGGCGCGGACAACGCTTTTGCCGAATGCGTCAGCACTTCGTTTGCCTTCCTGTGCGGGCGAAAATCGGGATCGTAATCGGCTATAATTCCAACCTTCAGAGTTCGTTCCATGATCTCTCCCTTTCGCTTTTGAAAATCAGATTTCTATCTCGGTTTGAAACGCGATGACCGCATCGCCGCCGCACCTGACCTTGACCGGCTCTTCGCGTTCTATCTCAACCCAGACGTGAGCCGTTCCGGGCCGCCCTATCGCCTCGCCCTGACGGGACTTGAAGTAAAACTCTTTTCCGTCGTGAGGCGCGAGCCGGTGATGTACCAGATAGGCTCCGAGCGGCCCGTTGCCATTGCCCGTCACGGGGTCTTCGTTGATGCCAATGTTGGGCGCAAACATCCGGGCGTGCGTCAGAATATCCGCGTCATCGGAATCCATCGTGAAGACGAAGACACCCTTGTAGAGTAAAGACCTGCTCAAGCGCATCAGCGCGTTGAAATCCGGCGCGAGCGAGTTGAGCCGTTCCCGCCTCCTGATACCAACCATGATCTTCGAATTGCCGGTGCTGACTGATTGCACGGGGCATCGCTCATCGAGATCATCAGAGGTCAATCCGAGAGCCGAAAGCATGGCTTCTCTTCGAGGCGCATCGAGCGGATCGGCTATCTCTACATCGCCCTGAGTCATGATTATTCGATAATCGCCCGCTTCCTTGATGATGTCTACAGGCAGGGTGCCTATGCCTATCTTATGCCACACGCGGCACGCGGGCAGATTCTTCTCTATGGCCCTGACGTAGTGCGCTGCGACGGTCGCATGCCCGCAGGTCGGCACCTCCACAGTAGGAGTGAAATAGCGTATTCTCAGTTCGTGATCCGCGCCATCGGGCGGAAGGATGAAAGCCGTCTCCGAGTTGTTCAACTCCCTTGCAAGGGCCTGCATCTGCGCCTCGGTCAAACCTTCGGCCGAAGGGACGACTCCCGCCGGGTTGCCTTTGAAGCGTTCCCGCGTAAATGCGTCTACCTGATAGATCCTGTACTCTTTCATTCCTGAATCACTCCGTCCTAAAGCGACGCGCCAAGTTCGCGCAAGACTTCAAGCAGATATTCTACGTGGCGCGGCTCGGTTCTGTACTTCACCGAGCAGGCGCGCAACGACGTTCGACCGTGAACGCGAGTGCCTCTCAGGTAAACCCGCCCATCTTTTTCAATCGCTGCGATCAGTCTTTTGTTCAACTCTTCGATGTAGCTCTCATCATCGCCGACATCAGCAGGTCTATAGCGAAAACAGACCGATGAGAGCGGCGAGGGCGCAAGCATCTCGAAATCATCCGAGCGATCTATAAGCTCGACCAGATAGTGCATGGTCGCAATGTTTTCTTCGATGGCCGACTTCAACCGTTCTGCGCCATAGCCTTTGAAGGTCATCCACACTTTCAGCGCCTTGAAATTGCGAGACATCTGAAGCCCTTGATCCATGAAGTCAAGCTCTTCAGGCTCATCGGTTTCCGACTTTGCATAAGCCGCCGCGATGTCGAACGTCTCTCTGAGGTGATGCCGGTCTTTTATCAGCACGCAGCCCGCTTCATAAGGGATGTAAAACCATTTGTGAGGATCAAGGATAACAGAGTCGGCCCGTTCCAGTCCTTTGAAGAGTTCGCCCGCAATGCGTGTGGCTGCGGCAGGCGCTCCATAAGCGCCATCCACGTGCAACCATAGGTCATGCTCTGCGCAGAGGTCGGCCAGCGCATCGAGCGGGTCTACTGCGCCCGTGTTCACCGTTCCGCCATTTGCGATCACGCAGAACGGATGAAAGCCGGCCGCGCGGTCTTCGAGTATCCTGGACTCAAGCGCCGCGAGATCGATCGTACAGTCATCACGCACAGGAATTTTTCGCAGGTGCCTCTTTCCAAGCCCAAGCACGTCGACGGCCTTGTCGAGAGAGTGATGCCCCTCGGTGGAAACATAAAGCGTCATCGCGGGACCGGCCCTGACTCCTTCGCTCGCCACGTCGAAGGGAGATTTGACCTTTCGCGCCACCGCAAGGCAGATCAGGTTGGCTACAGAGCCGCCGCTCACGAGCAAGCCTCCGGCATCGGTCGGGTAGCCGATGAATTCAGCTATCCAGCGAATCACCTGGCGTTCGACGGCTGTGGCCGAGGGGAAGACGCTCTCTCTCATGACGGGCTGGTTTATCGCCGCGCTGAGCACCTCTCCAAGCAGTCCGAAGGGATTCCCGCACGAACTTATAAAGGCGTAATAGTTCGGGCTGCCGCTTAGAGTCGCCATGCTGAGGATGTCGCGCTCTACTATCTCAAGCAGTCGGGCAGCATCTAGAGGCTCCAGAGGCAACGGCTCGTCAAACATGGCGCGCAATTCCGAAACCGTCTTATCGGGAAATATCCTTGCATCTTCCGCGACTCTGTAATGGCGCGCGGCTATCGCGGATGCTTCCTCTAAAAGCCTTCTCAGTTGGTCCGTATGGAAATCAAGGTCCATCGCCGCTCCTGTTTTTCATTAAATAAACGGGGGTCTCTATGGGGTTTCTTCTTCAGCCGTAACCGCATTTCTGACAGTGAGAACGATATGGTCTATGCGGTCAATCTTCGACTCACGCCTGCGCGAAGAGCCGTCTTTCGATTATGGATTCCAGGTTCCGTTTGTGAAATATGTTCTCGAAGCTCGTGCCCTCGACGCCATCGGGCAGGCAATCTCCGAGTTCAATACTCAGAATCGAATCTCCGTTTTCAGAAGACCGCCGCGCGGCTTCGACTCTCTGCCGCAATCGCTCAAGGTAACAGAGCGCGTTATCAATCGCATCGCTCGTGCGAACTCCGAGGTGAGAGGTCAGGAAACGGCTCCGGCCCCTTCGCTGTAAACGCTTCAACGCGGGGAGAAACATTTCCGGCGCTGAGTACGACATATAGACCATGTTGCCGACGATGGTATCGCCTGCCAGGAGAAGGTCTGCTTCGGGAACGTCTATGCCGAGAGTGCTCATGGTGTGTCCGGGATTATGGAATATATCGAGCGTGTGGCGGCCCCATCTAATCGTCACACCGTCTGAAATTAGAACGTTCGGCTCGACGAAGTGGGCTTCTTCTTCCTCGGAGCGAAACCTTTCGGAAGCGAAAGTGTGCATGTAATTTTTGTGAGCGATTATCCGGGCTGCGGGAAAGAGCTTCAACGCGGCGAGGTGATCGCTGAAATAGTGTGTGCATACTATGAAGCGAACCTGCTTTTTAAGCTGCGTTTCAACGAACTCTCTTAGCTCTTCTGCATCCTCGCGGCTCGCCATTCCATCGATCAGCAACGCATCCTCGCCGTTTACGAAAACGGTCGAGTTGGAATTATAAGTCTCGCCCACGAGCACGTGTATGTCAGGATCAATGGTCTCTAATCGCACGGGCAGTCCTCCTTGATCGTTTATAATGCCGGTCTCTGTCACACTGTTCGATCAAGTGTTCATGATATGGTTTATTCGTATAAAGTATCAAATTCTTTGTTTTCATCGCCCTGATGAATTATATTCATATATATTATAAAGCGGAGCGAGACAGATGAATTTGGAAGTCCGGCATCTGAAATTGATCGTGGCGATAACCGAAGAGCAAAGCGTCACGAAAGCGGGAAAGCGATTGAACCTGACGCAATCGGCCCTCAGCCATCAACTCAAGGACATAGAAGAGAGACTTGGGACGCCCCTCTTCCTTCGATTGAACAAGAAGATGGTTCCGACCCAGGCGGGCGAGCGACTGCTCGCTTCGGCGAAGATGGTTCTTGGAGAACTGAAACGCGCCGAAGAAGAGATAAGCCTTATGTCGTCGAACGGGCATGGCGTCTTGCGAATAAGCACCGAGTGCTACACCTGTTATCACTGGCTGCCCGACATGCTGAAGGTCTTCAAGGAGAAGTATCCGGCGGTGGAAATCAACATAGTCGTAGAGGCGACGCGCCGGCCCATTCAGGCGTTGCTGGACGGTGAGCTCGACGTGGCCATAGTCAACACGAGAGATGACGACAGGCAACTCGTATTCACGCCGCTATTTCAAGATGAGATGGTCGCCATAATGAGACCGGATCACAGGCTTGCCTCGCGGCCTTATCTCGAAGCCGGAGACTTTGCCGAAGAAAATCTCATCATGCACAACTCGCTCAAGGAGAATCTTGTTTTTCAAAAGCTACTGCTTCCGGCCGGGGTCTCGCCCCGTCAGGCATCGCAGGTTCATTTGACGGAAGCGATAATCGAAATGGTGAAAGCGGGTCTCGGCATAAGCGTTCTGGCGAGATGGGCGGCGTGGATGCAGATAGAATCAGGCGCGCTGCTGGCGGTGCCCTTAACCGGCAAAGGGTTTTACAGAGAGTGGAGCGCCGTCATGCTCAAGAACAAATCCTCGCCGCCGTACCTGCTCGAATTCGTGGAGTTGCTCGCAAGCAGTTCGATGCCTGTGGCGAAAATGAATTCAAAAAAGAGAGCGACTGTAAGTTGATGTAGGGTGTACAGTATTGAAAAGAGTTCTACTTGATATGCGATTCTCTTCGATCATCGCTTTTATTTTCGGCCAATTCTCTTCATCATAACCCGATTCGTCAGCCAGCCACTCATTCAGCAATTGAATGCACGCCTCACTATTTTGCTGGCTGAGTCGTAGACTTTTGGGCTGAATATCTTTTGGGGTTTCTGTATCAGCATTTATTCTTGCCATACCTTTTACCTCGAAAAGCATTCTACCACAAACGGGCCTTCGTTAGAGCGGCCCGATAAAAACCCTTAAAGATTTCTTTCTTATGTCGCCCGCATTTCTTTTGCTATTTGACAGATTCAGTCCGCGTCCGAGACCACGCGGCCGTCTCGGATATTGATTATTCGATGGGCAAGCCTCGCGTTCTCAGGGTTGTGAGTCACCATAAAAATGGTCTGCCCTTGAGCGTTGAGTGACAGGAAGACTTCCATAACCTCGCGCCCGGTCTTCGTGTCTAACGCGCCCGTCGGCTCGTCTGCCAGTATCAGAGGAGGTTCGTTGACGAGTGCGCGGGCGATGGCAAGGCGGCCCTGCTCGCCGCCTGAAAGCTTGTTTGGCAGGCGCAGGGCGAGGTCCGCGAGTCCGACTTTTTCAAGCACGGACATGGCACGCTCGCGTTTCTCTTTCGCGCCGAGCGGAGCGGTCGCAAGCGGCAGCATCGCGTTTTCAATCGTGTTCAGGTAAGGCATAAGGTGATGCTGCTGGAAGACGAAGCCGAGGTACTCGCGCCGGAAATCCGCACGGCGCTCGTCCGACAGCCCGTACACGTCTATGTCGTCTATTACGACTCTTCCTTCAGACGGGCGATTCATAGCGCCGACGATTGTGAGCAGAGTGCTTTTGCCCGAACCTGATGGTCCCATCAGGCAGACGAATTCGCCTTCTTCTATTTCGGCGCTGACATCCGAAAGCACCCGAACGCTTGAAGCCTCGCCATCGGCACTGTAAAGCTTGCTTACTTTCTCGACGATTAAAAAAGACACTCTAAACTCAATAGAAGCCTGCTGCGCCAGGAACTCGTGCGTCCCAACTTGCCCTGAAGCAGACCGCGCAGAAAGTTTATACGGCAATAACGCTCGCGGTCAGTTCTGCTCTTCGGGTGGGTGCCAACCGGCTGAGACCCATTCACGTCGGGCAGCGACAGCAAAAAGATTATTCAGTTTCAATGCAATGACGGTTGTGCGCCCGCTGGCCGTCAGTCCGATGATCTGCGTTCCATCCGCGCTCCATGTGAAGTGCCGTGACCATTTTTGATGACGCGGATCGAATAGCTGCACTTTACGATTCGTTAAAGGATCGCGGCCCTCCGTCTGTGTGCCCTTGAAACTGTTGCACGAACGGCATGCAAGCCAGAGGTTTTCTTCCTCATCAGTGCCGCCACGCGCTGACGGATGTATATGCTCGATTTCCAACTCCCAGGGCAGCAACCGTTGCGGGCTTAGACAGTAGCCACAGCGATTTCCTGCCTCAGCACGGACGCGAAACTCGCGATCGGCCGGAATCTGTTTTCGGCTCACGTTTCCAATGTCTCTCTGAGTCCGCGCCGGACGGCTTCCCTAAGCGATTGGGCCTTGCGGATCAGGCATTCGTGATAGACCTGCATCAGCGCAGTGAGTTCGCCGCGCTCCGATTCGCTCAGGTTCCCCGCCTCCTGGCGGTCTAGCAACTTGCCCAGGCGTTTGCCCAATGCTTCGTCCATTCGCAATTCAGCCCCGGCCAAAATTTCGCTGTCGGAAAGTTCCTCGACCGGTATGAGGTCGACAGCGGATGGGCCGAGCGGGGATAAAGCGTTTTCAATCGTTTCAGCCAGAACGCGCGACACATCCTGATTCATCAACTGTGCCAGCCGCGTTGCCTGATTATATACATCGTCGGGCAAATTCAGAATGACTTCAGTTGCCATGATAGTTCCTCAACATAAGGAAAAATCTTCCTTTAAAGAAAAGTCTTCCACATCAGAGGTTTTCAGTACACGGAGACTATAGACTCCCGCCAACCCCAGGTACTCAAGGTTCCTGCTCGCATTGTAGTCCGCATCTGCCTCATACCCGCAATGCACACACTTGAACCTTTCTCCCCTGCGGTTTTTCCTGTCGATCTTGCCACAGTGTGAACATCTCTGTGAAGTCTTGTAGGCCGAGACATACACTATGCGGATGCCCAACTCTTCACATCGCTGCTCTAGCCAACTGACGACCCTGGCTGTCAGCCAAAAAGACAGGAATCTGTTCAAGCGCCGCGGGAACGTCCCTCGTTTTCCTCGCTTGATGTTTCGTAAATCTTCTAACACCAGGGTTTTTACACCTTCCAGCTTCAATCGTTTCAAACGATTGAATAATTCAGTCTTGATATGATGATGTGAGGTCTTCTTTCTCTTACCCTGCTTCTTGATTTGATCTTTGAGGTCCGAGCCTATAACCTGTCCATCACTGGTCACAATGGGTTTGTTGAATCCACGATCAACTCCTATGACCTTGCCTTCGGTCCTCAGCTCAGGTCGAGCCTTCTCGAATATCAATTCTATCCAGAGGCCTTTTTCACTGAGACCGATTCGTATTGAGGAACCTAAAGTCCAGCCTTTGGCCCTGAACTTGTTCGTATGCTTTGTCCAGTTGAAAGGGACTACGATGGAAGGAAGTCCTGAACAAAGTATCAAACACATGTCGAAACCGTTCTTTGCAAACTTCTCAATCCTAAAGAATCGGCTATCGAGAGAGACGGTCTTGTTATGGACTTTAGGCATCCTGGGATGAGGATTTTTATGCTGGCTTCTGACGGTTTCTTTGGCTTG
>JAKEHD010000498.1 GCA_022615215.1 Blastocatellia bacterium | reverse complement strand
TTCGCCCGCTCCGAAACGTGAACGTGCCTGCGTCTCGTTTCACTACGAGGTCTTTCACCTCATAGCTCTCGAAAATTTCGCCCTCGCGCAGGCCGCGATAATTGGGATCCATGTTGGGCGCTATCCCGCCCTTCGCGCCCACGTCTATCTCTGCGCGCGGCGCTGCCACCTCAAGTTGTATTTCGATTTTCGCCCCGCGTCCTGCTTCGATTTGGACGTTGCGGGAGGCGTCTTTGAAACCCGTTTGCGAGACGCTCAGGGTGTAGCGGCCCGGCGCAAGACCTTCGATTTTAAAACGCCCTTCGTCATCGGTCGTCGCGTTGCGCGTCTCGCCGGTAGCTTCGTTGCGAATGCTGACCTGAGCGCCCGCAATCACCGCGCCTGTCGGGTCTTTCACCACGCCGCCGAGCGTCCCCGATGCGGTCTGAGTGACGGCCACGTTCGAAGCGATGAGACTGAGTGCTGAAAGGAAAGCGATTGATACGAAAAGTCTGCGCATAATGTAGTCCTCCTGAGAAGGTTGATTGAAAACTCTTACACGGGCCCGGTTGATGAAACCAGGGGCAAAAATAACACACCATCGCAAACAGGCTCAAGCGATAATGTGTCGTCTTTTACCGGACGTATCGGTTCGGATTAACGGAGGTGCAGTTCCACAAAATCGGTTCGAAGTTTCTGTTCTATCATCCCCCCCACAACGACCTCTGCGCGAGGAGAATCGAGCGAACAATCGCCCTGACATTTCGTTCCTTATGGTGTAGTATCAAGTGAAAATTATCTGGTCGTCGCGCGGGCAAGCTGACAGACGGCGCGCAAGCGCATCATCGAACTTCCCGGCGGGCCGTAAATCAACACGGATAATTCGGTAGAGGAGAATCAAATGCTATATAAATATCTTTCGCGCCTCGCTCTGGCTCTAATACTTGTGAGCGCAAACGCCGCGTCTTTTGCCTTTGCAGCCGCGCCACAGGCACAGAAGGCCGCCGCGCCTGCCAGTCTCGACTCCCAACTGGCCGCTATCGAAAAGGCCATAGAAGAGAAGCGAGCAGAACTCAGTGTGCCCGGTTTCTCGCTCGTAATAGTCAAAGACGACAGAGTGATCTATGTGAAAGGATTCGGGTTTAAAGACGTGGAGCGCAATCTTCCTGTCACACAGGACACGCTCTTTGCCATAGGCTCTTGCACGAAAGCCTTCACTGCGATGGCCGCCGCCATGAGCGCCGATGACGGAAAGCTGTCGCTCTCGGATTCGCCCAAAAAGTTCCTCCCGTACTTCAAGCTGCAAGACCCGGAGGCCGATTCCAAGATCACAGTCCGCGATCTGCTCTGTCATAATTCGGGACTCGCGCGCACGGACATTCCCTGGTACACGGGCGTGCTCGATCGTGAAGAGGTCATAAAGGTCGCGGGCGTCGCCAAACCGTCCGCCAAATTCCGAGAGAAGTTTCAATATCAGAACGTTATGTACAGCGCCGCAGGCGAGGTCGTCGCCCGTGCGCAGAACTCGACATGGGAGCGCGTCATACAAGATCGCTTCTTCAAGCCGCTCGGCATGAAATCGAGCAACACTTCCGTGAAAGAGATGCAGAAGTCGATGGATTTCGCCATCGGGTACGACATCTCGAACAAGCCGCCCAAAAAACTCGCCCTGCGCGACCTGACCAACGTCGCCCCCGCCGGGGCCATCAATTCGAATGTGAAAGACATGGCCCGGTGGATAAGGCTTATGCTCGGAGAAGGCGTACTGGAAGGCAAGCGACTGGTCTCGGAAAAAGGCTTTGCGGAACTGGTATCGAAGCAAACAACCGTCACAGGGAAAATAAGCTATGGGCTTGGCTGGATGCTCAACGAATGGAACGGGCACAAAACCCTCTCGCACGGCGGCGGCATAGACGGGTTCAACTCTCTCGTCTCTCTGATGCCGGACCAGAAACTCGGCTTCGCGGTGCTGACGAATGTTTCGGGATCGCCGCTCCCCGGTGCTATACAGGAAACCATTTTTTCCACGCTCGTCGGCAAACCTGAAATGGCCGCTAAATCGAGCGAGACGGCGGCAGGCGCAACCCCCGCGGCCGACCCGAAAATCGAGGTGGGCAGCTATCGTTTTGCCGAAGCCGGGTTCACGATCAAGGTGGTCTTCCGAGAAGGCCGCCTGATAGCCGAAGTGCCGGGGCAACCGAATTACCCGCTGGTCAATGTCGGCGGCCGCCGTTATAAACTCGACGCTCCGGCCCCGCCGGGCTTCTTTATGACCTTCCGTCCCATGAAGGGCGATCAGTCGAAAACCGAGATGTATCTCGAACAACCGCATGGCAATTACGTGGTGCCGAAACTGACGGAAGAGAAACAGGCAGAGGCCGCATCGGCCGATTACTCAGGCCCGCACAAGGAACTGCTCGGCTCTTACGAGCGCGAAGGCCGCGCGATAGAGATCACCGCAAAAGGAGGCAAAGCGGTTCTCGTCGTGCCGGGCCAGCCGCCTTACACGCTTGTTGAAAAAGGGAAGGACAACTTCGGCGCTGTCGAACTCCCCGAAGCCTATAGCATGTCGGTCAATCGAAACGCCGAGGGCAAGGTGTCGGGGATAGTGATAAAGCAACCCGAAGGCGAATTCGCCTTCAATCGCGCGGCCGCATCGAGCGCCGAAATTTCCATTACGGTCGAAGAGTTGATGGCAAAGGTCATAGAAGCCCTCGGCGGCGAGGCCAATCTGCGCAAGCACCATTCTCTTGTGGCGACGGCGACGCTTGAAATTCCGAATCAGGGATTGACAGGCGAGTCGACCAGCTATGCTAAAGCGCCCAACCTTTCTTCATCGAGCCAGGTCATAAGGGCGCTCGGCCGCGAGATCGGAACGACGCGCAGTTACTTCGACGGCGCGCAGGGCGGCTCGGAATCGAGCTTCGCGCCTTCAGAGGTCTTCACAGGCAAAACGCTCGACGACATAAGCATCGCTTCGAACTTCGCGCCCGAGTTGAACTGGAAGACGCTCTTTAAGACCGTCACCATCAAAGGCATGTCGAAGGTGGGCGATGAGGAGGTCTATACGGTCGTGAAGACGCCCGAAAAAGGCAACCCCGTGACCGATTACATTTCGGCGAAATCCTTCCTGCTGCTCAGGCGGGATACGGTTCTTTCGCTCAGTGGAGGACAGGGCACGCTGCCCGTAAGCGAGCGATACAGCGATTACCGCCCGGTAGATGGCGTGATGATCCCTTTCAAGTCGATCACCGACCATCCGGCTATGGGAGAGATCATCGCCCATATAAAAGAGGGCCGGTTCAACGTCGAGATTTCGGACTCCAGGTTCCGCGCGCAGACGAAGAAGTAGGAAAGAAGCAGGGGAGCAAGGGAGCGATTAAGCAGGGGAGCAGAGGAGCAGGGGAGCAGGGGAGCCACTCGATTCAATTACTCGTTTGCACCCCATCACCTAATCACCCCCGCACATCTGCACCCCTGCTCCCCTGCTTATTATTGTCCGCTGAGGAATTCGCGCAGGATGTTGGTCAACATGGTCAGATATATGTGAGCGCCCCAACGTCTGAGACCGTGACCGACGGTCTGCTTCTCTTCGCGTTGCCAGGCAGTCGATACGGCTGCGCCTGTAAACCCTCCGATCAGGAAGGACGCATTGAACTGATCGCCGCTGCGGTCGCCTTGAGTGACGAATACGCGAGTGATCGCATGGCCCACCCTTGCGCCCGCGCCCCTTTTCTCGGAGCGGTGATAGCGAGGGTCTTGCTTGAATATGGTTGGATAGAAGAATTTCTCGAAGAAGTTGTTCGCTATCTTGTTGCCCTGGCTCCGCGCCGCGCGGGTCATAACATCGCCGAAATAATTGCCTGGGGTGTCGTCTCTGCCTTCGTTGTTGTCGACCAACTCGTTGATGAGTCCCGTGAAGATCGACTGGATGTAAGGTCCGGGCGGCACGAGGGCGCTCGTGGCAAACAGCTTGAGCTTTTCTCCCGCTGTCATAGGCGCGGTGCTGGCCCTCGGCGCAGGAATTGACGGAGAGGAGTTCGCGTGAGGGAGTCCAGCGATTTCAAAAGGAAGACTTTTTTCCTCAGCCGGGTCAGCCACCTCTACGGGAGCTTTCGCCTCCGGTGCGATTTCCACACGAGAAGGTATCTTCATCGCATCGCTGAACATAACCAGCGATATGGAAGGCAGCTTAAAAGCGACGGCAGCCTGAGCCGGTATCTCTGCGGGGTCCGAAGCGGGTTGAGCGGCTTCGGCGGACGGAGACGCCGGACGGCTCTCTTTGTTTTTATTGTCTGATCCATCTGATGCGGCAACCGGCAGAACCAGTAACAGGTTCATGAAGAGCAGGGTGGCGAACAATCTAACCACGATTCTATGAGCACTTTCGGTCATAATCTCACCTCTGCAAAAAGATATATTCAACATAAGTCGGGCCATACTATCACAACCCTCTGTCATTTGAAACAGCGATTTTCTGCCGCCTGCTTTCGAGGCCGGTCCCTCGCTACTGCCCATGTAAACATACAAGCGAGCGAGGTGTACAAGCCGCGCAATTGGATGATAATCTGAAGGTCCGCTTCTATTTCAAAAATGTTATGGCGGCAAGTGGAAGATGTCTCCAAGAAAGAAATCTTTATCGGTTTCCGCTGAAGACAAACCCGGCGCGCAGCAGGAGAAAGCAATCTTCAAGCGCCCACCTGAGTAAAGGAGTTTTCAAATGGCAGGCGGTGAATTCGACAAGGACTTCGGGTATCTGATGCCTTTTCTCGACAAGGTGGCTGCGGCCGCAGGCAAGCTCTCGGACCCGGCTGCACGCGAAGAATTAGAGCAACTCGTCGTCGGCGAACGTGAGCGATGGTTTCAAATACGCAAGCTCCTATCGGGCACCGGTGAGCAGGAGTCAGGGGGCAGGGGGCAGGGGTCAGATGAGCCTGAGACTATCGCTGAAAACACAGTCGATGTGGAACAGGAGTCAGAGGCCAGAGGCCAGGAGTCAGATGAGCCTGAGACTATCGCTGAAAACGCAGTCGATGTGGAAGACGAAAAACCTCCGGTCTCCTCACTTTCCAGTGAAGAGGTAAAACCCGCTTTGCAATTCACCGTGGGCAGCCTGAGACCGGGCAAGAGTTAGATTCATCGCGCCAGTTCTACCGAGAGATATAAACCAGGGTAAGATTACTTGAAATTATCAGCCTCGACCGGGAGGGCAGGTTTGAAGATCGCTTCGAGTTGCCGTTCCATGCGATCAAGGGGGCGCTCTACCGCATCGATGCGCTGGTCAAGACGACGTATTTCGGCAAGCACCGTGTCAAACCGCGCATCAAACCGCTTTTCTAACTGCTCAAGCAACTTTTCAATATTGCGCTGATTGAGCCGCGAAGCCCCGAAGATGGCAAGCACGAGTGTGACGACGGCGATGGTGGCAGAGATGATGGCTATATTCGGACTCATAGTTAAGATGAAGCCTACCATAGGAGAACTTACACGCCAACAAATTGAAAGTAGTCATCAGGGCTGTTGCAAAGTACCTGGGAGCGCACGCTTCCAGCGTGCCGGGCTTGCGCTATAGCTGATTATCTCGAAAAACGGCGTCTCCCTAATGCATGCAGGCAAGATGCCTGCGCTCCCAGGCCAGACATCTCTCTTTGTCAACCTAC
>JAKEHD010000497.1 GCA_022615215.1 Blastocatellia bacterium | reverse complement strand
GATGAAAGGACGCTTGAGTGGATAGAGGCGCTCGTGCAATCTCCCGCCGACGGGGGTTGGAAGGATGAAGGATGAGGGATGAGGGATGAAAGCCACAAGCAGGCTGGCTCGCCCTCCTTCACCCTTTAAGGAACTTCTGGAAAATGAGCGCGATTCTTTTACGCTCTGCCAAATCTCGACATTCCGGCCTGTCAACCGTTGATCGGCCGATTTGTCTTCACAATAGGAGGAATCAAATGTCTACACCAATGCCTTCGAGCTATTACTGCAACCTCGTCGTAACCCTTCTCCCCGATATTCGCAGATTTGTGCGCCGGTCCTTTGTGATCTATAAACGCTACCCCCAGGCTGCCGATGTCGAAGATATGACCCAGCAAATAGTCGTGCTCTTGATAGAGGATGATTATCATCGCCTCCGCACATTCGACGATCAAAAGTCTTCATTGGAAGCTTGGCTGTGGAAAGTCGTGAAGCATCAGGTGATCCGTCATCTGCAAAGTCAGAAGGTGATGATAAGGCTGGAAGAGCTTCCGCCCGAATCGATCATCTATGAAGCAGATCAAGAGAAGGGGGTGTTGTCAGGTGAAAGGGGTCGGAGGGCTCAGGCCGCTATAGCGAGGTTGAGCGAACGCGAGCAGCAATTGTTCAGGCTCTGTCTGTGCGAGGAGTTGTGCGCTTCGGAGATAGCAAAGCAGATGAGGGTGAAGGTTAATTCGGTCTACAGGAGCAAGAACGGCGTCATTGAAAAGCTGAAAATGATTTTGCAGTGACAAATCGGAAGATTGCGGGGACAGGCGCAGGCGCGAGAAAAAAGGGTTATGGCCACATCTCCCCGCGATGTGATCCGAGTTCAAGCGCCGGTGAAGTTGAGTGGAACTGAATGAGAAGGGGCCGAACAAAGCAGCCTTTGTTAAGAAGGAGCGAGCTACTAAATAAAGCTTCTACTTGACGGCAGGTCGCCTGTTGGTTCTGACACTGCTCGGCTGCGGGCATTGCATGACGGATGCCTGCGGGCTATAACACATAAGAGAGACCGGGCGAGCGGGAGGCGAAGCCGATAGAGCGCCTCTTTCGCTTTTGCCTTCTCAACGGCCGTTTTGTTATCATTGGCCGTCGCATTTCTAGATTGATAGCAGGAGCTTACGGAGCCTGATGCACACTCCTCTACACATGGACGCGCCTGAGATGGAAGACGCGCGAATGCCGCCCGAAGAGATATTCGCCCTCGTACATGCGGACCTCGAACTTGTCGAAGAAGAGTTCGAGCGCCAGATCGCCGAGGCATCTCCGGTCGTCGCATCCATAGCCCGCTATCTGCAAGAGGGCGGCGGCAAGCGTGTGCGGCCTACCCTGCTTATGCTTGCCTCGAAGCTCGTCTGCGGGGAGACCCCCGCGTCTGCAACGCGGATGGCCGCCGTCATGGAGATGCTGCACATGGCCACCCTCATGCACGATGACATAATCGATGAAGCGCGAGTGCGCCGGGGCCGCGCGTCCGCGAATGCCAAATGGGGCAACGATGTTACAGTGCTCATAGGCGACTGGCTCTATATGACCGCATTCGACATGAGCCTCCGAGAGCGCAGCTTCGAGATACTTGAGACGCTGACCCGAATGACCCGGCTTATGGTCGAAGGCGAGATAATGCAACTCTCTCTGATCGGCAACAGCCGGATCACCGAGGACGAACACCTTGAAATAGTGCGTCGCAAGACCGCTCACATGTTCAGCGCGTGCGCGGAGGCAGGAGCTATAGTGGGAGGGGCGACCCGCGAAGAGCGGCAGGCGCTTGCGCGCTACGGATTGTCTGTGGGCATCGCGTTTCAATTGATAGACGATGTGCTCGATTTCGTGTCCACGGAAGCCAAACTCGGCAAGCCTGTCGTAAACGACCTGCGCGAAGGCAAGCTGACGCTCCCGCTCATATACCTTATGGAAGAGGGAAACCCCGAGCACCGCGAGATGATAGAGACCGTCATGCGCGAGCGCGGCTTTGAAACCGTAAAGCGCGAAGAGGTGCTCCGCCTGATCGACGAGAGCGGGACGCTTGCGCGCGCGCGCGCCTCGGCCCGGCGCTACACGGATGAAGCCATCGAATCGCTCGCCATCTTCCCGCCTTCCAGGTTTCGCCAGGCCCTCCTCAGCGTGCCCCGTTTCATCATCGAACGCGAAATGTGAACGTCAGCTATCAGCCCTCAGCCGTCAGCTATCAGCCCTCAGCTATCAGCCGTCAGCTATCAGCTATCAGCTATCAGGTATCAGATTTTAGACTATAAACTGAAGTATTGACGGCTGAAGACTGATGGCTGACGGTTGATAGCTGATTAGTGTGGACTTGGCCGCCGTTCGGTGGGTATATTTAACCTGTTCGTCAGAGAAGAGAAGATGAAACAGAAGCCTAAAGCAATTGCGTTATTCTGTGGGGCAGGGGGGCTGTCGCTTGGGTTCGAGCGGGCGGGCTTCGATGTCATCTTTGCAACGGACATTGATTCTGATGCCATTCAATCATACAGAACATTCTTTCCTTCCACGAGTGTTTGGCGGGGCGACATTCGCCAACTCGATTCGTCTGCGCTCCCGAAAAATATCGACATTCTTCTCGGCGGCCCGCCGTGTCAGGGATTCAGTAGCGCCGGGCAGAAGTTTTGGGATGATTCAAGAAACAAGCTGCTGGCCGAGTACGTCCGCATTCTTGGCGCATTGAGACCAAAATGGTTTTTGATGGAGAATGTTGAGGGCCTTCTGACGGCGTGGGAAGGTCAGTACATTTGTGAGGTTGTGAAAACGTTGCTGTCACTCGGTTACAACGTAACTCTGGAGAAGATATATGCCCACGCTTATGGTGTCCCCCAAAGAAGGAAAAGGGTTGTGCTGGTTGGGAATAGACTGGGACACATGTTCCGGTTCCCGCCTCACAGTCATAACGTCAGCGGAGCGATCTTTCGGAGGTCGGAAGCTACATTTGTGGAGGCGACCTCTGACCTGCCCCCAGCAACAACAGATGCCGAGCGCCTCATGAATTATGCTGGTTCTCCGCAAAACGATCTGCAAACCTGGCTCAGGTCTGAACAAACCGGCATCTCACAACACTTTTACTTCGCTCAGGGAGATGAGCAACAGACGCGAATCGCGATGCTCAAACCCGGACAGACCATGAAAGACCTCCCTGAAGAGCTTCAACACGAATCCTTCAAGCGAAGGGCGAATCGTCGGGTATGCGACGGAACACCGAGCGAAAGACGTGGGGGCGCGCCTTCAGGAATAAAGCGCCTTGTTGCGGACGAACCGGCCCTTACAATTACAGGGGCTGCAATGCGTGAGTTCATTCACCCGTCAGAAAACCGGCCACTGTCGCTTCGCGAGTGTGCAAGGCTGCAAACCTTTCCCGACAGCTTTATTTTCTCCGGCACATCAGCTTCATGTCTTCAACAGATAGCTAACGCGGTTCCACCTCTTCTCGCCGAAACCATCGCCACATACATTATGGCAGAATACGGATTCGGCTTTGTCTACGATCCGAGGCTCCCTCATTTTCAGTTTTCGCTTACTCAATCGAATGGCATGAGCCCGGCCCTAAAGAAGACTGAGAGAATGCTGAAGGACTTTATTGATGATGGAGAAGTTCAACTCAAGATGTTTGAGGAAAACCGGAGGTACTTGCTGTCATGATTTCAACCGAACTCAAGAGCCATTTCGCCAAGATCAGAGTAATCGGACAAGGCAGTGATCGCATCTCCCTCTCGGCAAGTGAAATCGCCTGGCTTCTCTATCTTGCGGCCGACGATCTTAAATTGGAACTGTGCAATAATTCGTTCAAAGTGCCTCAGAAGCAAGTGCCGTCGTTCTATGATGTTCAGATTCCGCCGGCATTGCCAAAACAATGGGAAGACCTGACCACGGATGAACTCTTGATCGAATTTGACTGGCTTATCCGAAAGGAGCCCGACGTCCGATTGTACTTCAGCAATCTTTGCGAGATTCTCAAGAGACGTATTAAGTACCAGCGCATTCTTTCTCGACAGCCGAAACCAACGATGGATCAGATCGGCCCGCGTAGTCTCCTTGAGTATGGAATCGTTCCCATGAATCTTCTCGCTACATGGTTGACTTGGCGTAAGTGGGTATTCGACGTTGACAATAGAAGCGGGCAAGAGACCGGCTACCTTTTTGAGCCTGTCCTGGCGTCTTGCATTGGCGGAACGACGGTTGGGTCGCGAAACTCGCCAGTGAAGCGCATCAATGAAAATGGTAAACAGACAACGGAAGGCCGACAGATTGACTGTCTCGACGTTGAAGCCAAGATCGCCTACGAATTCAAATTGCGCGTCACGATTGCGGCCAGTGGTCAGGGTCGTTTTGCTGAAGAACTCTCATTCCCGGTCGAGTGCAAGGCGGCAGGGCTTACCCCTGTGTTAATAGTCCTCGACCCCACACCATCGGCCAGACTTGCAGAGTTACGGAGGGCATTTGAGGCGAGCGGTGGAGAAGTTCATTCGAAAGACGCTTGGGAGTTTATTGAGCAGAAGGCAGGAAAGTGCATGAGCACTTTCCTTGAAAACTACCTGCGTCCAGTCCTTCTCCGCATGGCTGCATTCGACGACAAAGTGCCAGACGCTTTGACCCTCACCTGGGGTAGAAACGACATCACGTTCAGGGCGGGCAAAGAGGCGTTCACGATCAAGAGAACAGGAAATGGTGAACAAGGTGCTACGGCAGATGGCTAACCGCCGACGCTGAGGAAAAGAAGATAGAGTAATACCCTTCGTCTTCGTCCTTTGAAACTCGAATTGTTCGTTTTCTGAAGCTGGACTTGCGAAATGTATTGTGAAAAATGCAATGTAGAGTTCCCGGAAGGATTGCGCTATTGCAAATGGTGCGGTCAGGGGTTGGTCGAACGCCGACGAAACACCAGCGAACTGCAAACCTGTCCGGTTTGTTCGGCCGCCGTCAAGTCGAACTGGGCTTTCTGCAAATCCTGCGGGGTGAGCCTGGCCGAGTTAAGCGGTGGGGACGCTGCGGGCGTTTGCTCGCGGTGCGGCTCTGCGACCGTGAAAGGCGACCTCTACTGCTTGCAATGCGGTCACGAATTGACCCGACCCTTCGACCCTGGAAAGGAGAAGGGCGATACCCAGGAGACACCCGCGCTCATCGCGCGATGCTCGTCGTGCGGCGAAGCTCTGGAGGCTGGCTTCAAGTATTGCAAAGCCTGCGGCGTGCCGCTCCCTGAAGGGCTGGTCCCGCGAGACTCATCGTCCTTGCTTTGCGGACTCTGTAACAGGTACAGCCCGGCAGGCTCGCGTTCCTGCGTGGTTTGCGGTGCGTCTCTCGAAGGAGCGCAATCTTTCTCGAACGCCCCGACATCCGAATTTCATCCTCGCACACAGGGAAGACCCGATACGCTCCCCGACCTTGCAGACCACCTGCCTGACCTGGGATCTCAAGACCTTACGACCGGAACCGAAGAGATGGCTTCCACTCCCATGCCTGATGTTGAGAGCGAAGGAGCGACCTTCATCTTCGAGCGCGACGAGGGCACGGAAGAGATTGCATCCCTTTCTGCGCCCCGCGACCAGGAAGCCGGGCCGGAGGCGTTCGCTTATAAGGAAACCGATTTGCAACCTCCCGGCGGAGCTACGCAGATGGCAGCGCCCGGCACCGTCGAGATGGAGAGCCCGACCTCGAAGAGTGAATCTCAGACAGATGCGAAACCGGGCCTGCCGCTTCAAAGCGATCAGTCCGAGCAAGAGCAGGTGCCTATCACCGTGCTCATTCAAAAACGCAAACACGCAAGTCCCGTCAAGGAAGAAGGAAAGACGAAAGAACAAAAAGAGGCGTCCGAGACCGTCCCGATTCCCGACCCCGCTATGGAGACCCGCGTCGACATCCCGTCTTTGACCGCTCCTCAAAGAGAGATTTTTCTCACTCAAAAGGAAGCCTTTGTCCTTGAAGCCGAAACGGAGCAGACCGCAACGCCAACGGGCTCGGACCTGCTCGACGCGACCGAATCGGAAGCCGGGCCTGGCTCCGATGAACACATCTCCGATGAACACATCTCCGATGAACCGCCCGGCCTGGAAGCGACCCGGCAGATAGGAGCAGGCTTCCTGGATTTCGGGTCCACGCAAGAGGAGTCGCCCTTCGTTCAGTACCCCGACCATGAGGAAGGGGGCCTTTCGGAGCCATCCGCCCCGCCTCAAGAAGCGCCTTACGCGGAGACGTTCGTTTTTACAGGGCTTGAGGATGAACAAACGGTCCCGCTTTCACAGGAACAGGCGGAATCGCTCTTTGATAATGCGCCGCAGTCTTTTGATGAAAGCGCCCGACAGCCGGAAGAATTACAGACGGAATCAGGGACGGAGATGCCGTTCGACACAGGGTCTTTCGGGCAGCGACCGCCGATGCGAACAGGGACGCACAAGCAAGAAAGCTCTGCCAGACCTGTTTCGGACCTGAGCGCCTTCTCAGACCGCCCTCCTGCGCGTCCTCCTGAAATGACATTCGCAAAGAGCGGCGCTCCGGTTGGCGCAGTCCGGCCCGCTCCCCGAAGAAAGAGTGTTTTGATAATAGCCTTATCCGCAGCGGCGGTGCTTATGATGGCCGTGATCGTTTATGCGGTCTGGACCTTCGTATTGAAAGACGGAGGCCCCGAACCGGGCACACAAGAATCGCCGGTGACTGAAGCTCCGCCCACTCCTCCGTCTCCTCCGTCTCCGACCGCTCCGGCGGTGCCCGAAGGAATGGTTCTGGTTGCGAGTGGGACTTATATAATCGGACGGGACGATGGCGACGAGTTGGGAAAGCCCGCCTACTCGGTCGATCTGCCGGCTTTCTATATAGACCGCACAGAGGTCACCAACGCCGCTTACAAGGCATTCATCGACGCGACCGGCCATAAACCGCCCGAAGGATGGGAGGGCGGAACCTACGAAGAGGGACAGGACGAATGGCCCGTGACAGGTGTGACCTGGCAGGATGCGGCCGATTATGCCGCGTGGGCGGGGAAGCGGCTTCCGACCGAGGAAGAATGGGAAGCCGCAGCAAGAGGCACGGACGGGCGCATATACTCCTGGGGAAATGAGTTTGACTCCACGCGCGCCAATATCGGCACGAGCGGAATGAAAGAGGTCGGTCAGTATGAAAACGGCGCAAGCCCGGCGGGCGCGCTCGATATGATAGGCAACGTATGGGAATGGACCGCCGACGAGTTCAAACTCTATCCCAACAGCCCCGCAACACCGCCCAATTTAGACTCCGGCATTACTTACAGGGTCTTTCGCGGCGGCGCTTATGACGGCGGTAAAATTCACACCGCTTCTTATCGCGGTTTTGACGATGGCAAAAAAAGTTTCCCAAAGACGGGCTTTAGATGCGCGAAAAATGCCGGCGATCAGTGATCAGCGTTCAGTGACCGGTAGCTGTTGATAATCACCATGCCGGTGATTATGGATTTACCTTCGCAACAGAGGGCTGACCGCAAATTACGAGCTTTCAACAAAGATAAACTGATCACTGATCACTGACCACTGACCACTGAAGATTATGCGATTGAGCGAGAAGCTTGGAGCACTTTGCGCCGCGGCTGCGATTCTGCCTCTGGGCCTGGCTTCATTACTCGTCTTATACCAAACCTCTTCCATGTCGCGGGCCGCTCGACTCGACAGGCTCAGAGACCACGCGCGCTCGGCTGCGCGCCTATACGATAAGCGACTCGTGGAGATGCAATCGGCCGCTCAACAGCTCGCCGGTGAGATCGCAAACAGATCCCTGGTCGCAGACGACAGCGAGGCCGAGGGTAGCAAAGCTGCGTGGGCGCGGTTGCAGGATATGTTGCCCCGCGCGCAAAACGAGTTCGGTCTCGACTTCGTTATAGTCACAGACCCTGCGGGCCGCGTGATAGCCCGCCATAACGACCGGCCTGCGGCGGATGAAACCGTCCTGGCGGCGGACAATAAAAACCCTGTTGCCGAGAAAGCCATTTCAAACGGGTCGCAGTTGCTCAATCGGGCGGTCGCTTCCTGCGTGGTCGAACGAGGCCAACAGATCGCGCGTTTGGGATTGGACCTGAGGGCGAAGGTCGAGCGCCCGGATAAGACAGTCCTCTCGGAAGCCCTGATTATCGAAGCCGGCGCTCCGATCATCGGCGCTGGGCGGTTCGTCGGTGTAGTCTTGATCGGGCAGATGATCAATAACTTTTCGACCGCGCCCGCCGGGGCCACCTCTTTGCGAGCGCCGCTCGTGGCCGAAGCGCGACAGGCGATTTATCCCGGCGCGGACAATGAGGCTGGCGCGTTGATCGCCCTCGGTGATACCGTGATCGCTTCGAGCGTGCCCGCAAAAGATAAAGCGCGCGGCCCGGCCGGGGAAGGCGCTCTCCTGGGAGTAAGATGTGATTCCTCGAAGACCGAACAAGCGGATATGCTTCGAGAAGGCGAACGCGATTACGCTGTGTGGTGGCAGCCGATAAAATCGCTCGATGGGGCAGCGCCTGCGGCCATAGGAGCGGCCGTGCCTGCGGCTGAGATAGAAGGCCCTTCGTCCTTTCGCATGATGCTCATAGTGATTTGCGCTCTGGCGTTTTTGCTCTCTGCGGCTGTAGGATTCCTGTTCGGGCGCTCTCTGGGGGCGAGGCTCGATGCGCTGAGAGAATCTGCCGACCGTATGAGCGTAGGCGAACTCAGCACTGCGGTAAAAGATCGCGATGTGCCTCCATCGGGCCTGATCCTCGGATTCTTTGCGCGAGATGAAATCAGTCGTCTGGCCGAGCAACTCGATCAGATGCGCGAGAGCTTCCGGCAGGCCATCGACCGAATGCGTAAGAGATGATTCTCAACCCCTTTCATGTATGCGAGCCGCTTCACCCGGCATAATTTTTGCTTTAGTACGTAGAGGTCCGCAAGCCATCTCCGAGCGAATTGGCATCGGACGTCTTTTACGATGGATAAAAAGGGAAGTGACAAATGTTTCCCGTAGTTATCCCCCTGTAGCACCGGTCGCCGCTAATGGCGCGCGACCGTAATATCGCAATGGAGGTTTCTTTGATGAGAGCTAAATTAGTGGTGATGGTAATGACTGTTTTTGCTGCTGCTGCCCTCGGTTTTCAGTTTTCTGCAAATGCCGCTTATGCGCCGGAAGGCGAGCGCCTCTCGGATGCCGGCACCGAATCTTCCATGGCGCAGCGCCGCCGTAGAAAACCCATGTCGGCAATGAAAGGAGTGCCCAAGGGCGTAGACAAATGCCTTGAGCATCTCATAGAGATGGCATCCGAAGACCCTTTTCCTGCTTACGAAGGCCATCCTGAAGAGATCGTCAACAACGGCCTGATGTGGAATGACCCGAAGTCGAAGTGCTCGATTGGCGACAACCACGATCTGAAACTGAAGATAATAGAGATGTCCAAAGAGTGGCGGATGAAGAATGCCGAGAGGGTGCGCTCTTTGTTGGAGGAGATCAAGAACGCTGCCGCTTGATAGTAAGACGGTCTCTTCACAATGCCTGCACCCGTTAGTTGCGGTGCGGCAAATATAGAGCCTTTAGAAGCCGGGAACTGTGACCGTAAGAACGGCCCTCGTGCCCGTCCGGGACGTGCGCAGCCCGATTGCAATCCGACTGCGCACGGCTCGGTCGGGGCTTGCACCGGCTTTCCGGCTGTCTTATATTGCCACACCGCTCCACTCCCGTTTCTTGACAATGGCCCGAACGCTCGGCTAGGCTTTCAATTACTCCACATTGATTAAATGCTTGTCAGGTTCAAAGCGATGATGAAACATCTTTTCATTCTCATGGTCGTGGCGTTGTCGGCTTCGCTTCTGGCCGGATGTAGTATGATTTCGGGAGAGACGAAGATCGACGAAGGCGTGGTGATCGTGCCGAAGGACAATATACGTTCATCTACGGCCATGGTTGCGTTGAACCTTGCAGAAGTGAAACGCGGCGACCGGCTCGACATACTTGAGCAAGCCGAGGTCAAGACCCCTACTCAGATAGTCGAGTGGTACAAGGTCAGGACGAAAGACAGCGACGAGGTGGTCGGATGGATAGAAGCGAACCACGTCGTCAACAAGTCGGTCGTCGACCGCATCAACGAACTCTTTGAAAAATCGCAACAGACTCCTTCTCAGGCGCAGGGACGCCTGAAGGTGCAGACGCGGCTCAGAATCGAACCCGACGGCGATGTGATTACATATCTCAGCCGAGGGACGAAGGTTGAAATAGTCGGAAAAGCGCGCACGACCTTCAAACCTGAAAAGCAGCCCGGCGAAGAGGCTCCCGACGAAGAGGTCGAAGAGCCTGAGTCGCGCACTGTGCTCTGGTATCAGATTCGCCTGCCGGAATCCGAAGTGCTGCGAGCGGGCTGGGTGGGCGCGCGTCAGGTGGAGCTTGAAGTGCCCGACGAGATACTCCATCTTGAGGGCGAGGGCCGCAGGTTCACTGGCTGGATAGTCTTCGATCAGAACAAAAGCAAAAAGGGAGAGGTCAAGAACAATTACATAGGCTTGATGAAGAGCCTTGACGTTGAAGGGCCTATAGACTTCAATCGCCTCTGGGTGCTGAACTACTCGCCCAGCCAGGGCCGCTACACAGGGTCGTATATAGAAGGCGGCATGCGCGGCGTACTCCCTGTCACTCCCGGAATAAAGTCGGGCACAAGGGGCTTCACCATCCACGAACTCGATGCGGACGGCAAGCCCGTGCCGATCGAATACGAAGCGATACGAGTCAGCGCCGACCGCCTGGCGGTCAGACGCATTTCGCCCAAGATAGAAGTGAGACGGCCTCCGCGCAAGCCCGGAAAATAATTACAGAGCAGCTTGAGAGAAAATCGCTTCTTTCAGAGCATTTCATCAGAAGACCTTTCTTTATTTTCAACACACTACTTGTCGCCTTCTGTCTCCAACTGATCGAGCGAGTCACTTTCCTTCTATCATCTCTATCATCCGATCGAGAGCGGCTTCTATGACCTCTGCGAGCAGCTCGACCATAGGAGTCGTGTTCATTCGCGCGCCTTCGTCGAGGGCAGCTCGATAAGCGGGAGCGCGTCCCGGCTCTATTATTACGGGCGGCAACTGGCTGCGAAGCGTAAAAAGGCTTGCGGCCAGAATAGCGGTCCTTTGACTCGCGCGCTCGAAGGGCTGTATCTCAAGGATTCGCAGGAGGGCGATAGAGGCTTGCTCTATCGGACTTAACTCGGCGAAAGATTCGACTGCAAACCACCGGCACGCGCTTTCGATTGTGGTCGACAAATACGCGGCGGGCGTCGGCTTGAAAGGGGATGTTGCCTCGCCGGGCGTTTTTCTGAAACCTTCCCCTTCGACGCCGAAAGGTTCGTGCAGTTTTGAGAGCGTCTCAGGAGTGAGAGCGGCGGTGCGGCCCCGCTCTCGCGCCTCGGTTTCTACCACGCGGAGTGAAGCAAGCAGCCCGGCAATGGCTGCGTCTTCTCCTGTCAATCCGGTTGCGTCGGAGGGCGGCGATGAAACCAGTCGGGCCACCTGCGCCCGCGAGATGTTCATGCCTTCGAGCGAAAGAGTTGAATAGACGAACTCGATTTCGGCCCACCGGGCGAGGTCGGCCGTCTGTTGCGGAGAGAGGTCGAGTTCCGTGAGACGTTTATGTTTCTGACCGACGCGGCTTATCCACGAGTAAGTAGGCCGCGCGGACAGTATAGGAGGTCGCGGAGGTTTCTGCATAACAGTATCGACTATAGGCAGCCGCGCACAACTCAGTCAATGCGCCGAAAGCAGGATAAAACTTCGGGCTTCATCGCTCCCGCGCTTGACATCCTGGCCGTTCGCGCGTGACACTTTGAGGCTGATTGGAAGAAGATAGCGGCCCAGCGAAGCGGTTTGAATACCGGCCTCGTCGGGCAAGGGTCAGAGGGATGCGTACAGAGCGCGAAATAAGAGAGCAGATCGTCGAGATAGGGCACCGCGTTTATGAAATGGGGTTCGTCGCCGCTTCCGACGGCAATATAAGCGCGAGGCTCGATGACGGCCTTATGGTCACGACGCCCACTATGATATGCAAAGGGCGTATGACGCCGGACCAGTTAGTTCTCGTCGACATAGAAGGCCGCAAGCTGCGCCGAGAAGAAAGAAATCCTTCTTCGGAGTTCGCCATGCACCAGATCATATACCGGCTGCGGCCCGATGTGCATGCGGTCGTGCATGCGCACCCGCCTTTTGGAACGGGGTTCGCCGTCGCAAACGTCGCGCTCGATAAACCTCTGCTCTCGGAAGTCATTCTCACGCTCGGTTGCATACCGCTGACGGCTTACGGCACGCCTTCGACAAGCGAGATAACTGATTCCATAGCGCCGTTCGTGCCGCATCACGACGCGCTGCTGCTTGCCAATCACGGAGCGGTCGCTTATGGGCCTGACCTTGAGATGGCTTACGCAAGGATGGAGACGCTTGAGCATTTCGCCAAGATAACGCTGATCGCAAGGCTCGTGGGACGACCTAACGAATTGCCGGCCGAAGCGATAGAAAAGCTGCTCGACGTGCGCGAGCGCGCGGGCTATATGCCCGTCGGTGCGCGCCATTGTCAGGCGTGCGGCTATTTGCAGGGGCACGCTTCCGGTTGCGCAGTGGGGAGCGCTACGCGAGAGCACGCCCATGCGAACGGCGACGAAACGGTGACGCTGACTCGAAGGGAATTGACCGCGCTCATAACGGAAGCGGCGCGCATGGTCGCGGGCAAAATCAATAATTGATTGGAGACTGTATGGAAGCACTTGGAATGATAGAGACCAAAGGTCTCGTGGCAATGATCGAAGCGGCCGATGCCATGGTGAAGGCCGCAAACGTCACGCTCATAGGTTACGAGAAGATAGGGGCGGGCCTTGTGACCGCCATAGTGCGCGGAGATGTCGCCGCCGTAAAGGCCGCGACCGATGCGGGGGCTGCGGCGGCGCGGCGCGTGGGCGAGCTTGTGAGCGTGCATGTCATTCCCCGCCCTCACTCTTCGGTGGACGAAAATCTGCCCGTCACCTACGAGTCGCGCGAAAAGTAAAATATGATCCTGGCTCGTATAGTTGGAACCGTAGTGGCCACGCGCAAGGACGAGCGCCTTCACGGGCGCAAGCTGCTCGTTGCGCGGCTCATCGACTTGGAAGGCCATGACGAAAAGGGGCACGTCGTAGCCGTAGACACCGTGGGCGCAGGCGTTCAAGAGACGGTCCTTATAGTGCAGGGGAGTTCGGCGCGCATGGCCTTCGAGTGTAAAGAGTGCCCTATAGATGCGGCCGTCGTCGGCATAGTCGACACGGTCGAAGTAAAAGAGTGACTATCAGAAACGATGAACGCAGAACGCCGCAACGTGAATGTGGAACTCCAGATTTCGGGTTCATCATTCATCATTCATCGCTCATCGTTCCAAAGCCCCTGATAAGATGAATACGATCAGAGTAGCACTGGCCCAGATCAATCCTACGGTCGGCGACATTCAAGCGAACGCCGATCTCATCCTCGATTATATAAATCGCGCTCGCGAGTATGCGCCCGACCTCATCGCGTTTCCCGAACTCGCGCTGACTGGCTATCCCCCGGAAGACCTTCTGCTCAAACCCCACTTCGTGCGCGAAAACCGGCGCGCGCTCGACTCGATAATCGAAGCGGCGGGCGACCTCGTCGTTATAACAGGATTCGTCGATACGGATGGCTCGGACATATATAACGCCCTGGCTGTGATAGCGGGCGGCAAACTCGCGGACATCTATCATAAAACCTTCCTGCCCAACTATGGCGTCTTCGACGAAGAGCGATACTTTCAATCGGGCAGGCGGTGTCCCGTATTCACACTCGGCAACTCGCGCATCGGCGTGAATATCTGCGAAGACATCTGGTATCCGGGCGGGCCTGCGAAGATGCAATCGCTCATCGGCGATGCTCATCTGATAGTCAACATATCGGCCTCGCCCTATCACGCGGGCAAGAGCAAAGACCGTGAGCGCATGCTCTGCACGCGGGCCGAAGACAATGCCGTCGCGCTCGCTTATTGCAATCTGGTCGGCGGCCAGGACGAACTGGTATTTGACGGCAACAGCCTCGTCATAAGCGAGGGCGGACAGGTGATGGCACGAGGTCGCACCTTCGAAGAAGACCTGGTCGTTGCCGACATTAACATCGAGCGCGTCTTCTCCGAACGATTACATGACCCGCGCCGACGCCGCGAGAAGATTCGAATCATCCCTGACGATTCGCTCTACCTGATCGAAATCGAAGGCCGGGATTTCAAAGAACGTCCGGCCCTTCCCGAACGCGCCGATGAAACGCTCGACGGCGACGCGGAAGTCTATCAGGCGCTCGTCGTGGGCACGCGCGATTACGTGCGAAAGAACGGATTCGATAAGGTCTACATAGGACTTTCGGGCGGCATAGATTCGGCGCTCACCGCTGTGATAGCGTCAGACGCTATCGGTCCCGACAACGTGAATGCTGTCTTTATGCCCACTCGGTATTCGTCATCTGAAAGCGGGCGCGATGCTCGCGCGCTCGCTGAAAACCTCGGCATACATTATCAAGTTATCACTATCGAAGAGACCTTCGATGACTATCGAAAGATGCTCGCCCCGGCCTTTGAAGGCTTGCCCGAAGATGTGACCGAAGAGAACATACAGGCTCGCATTCGCGGCAACATCCTGATGGCGTTGTCCAATAAATTTCACGGTCTCGTGCTTTCGACCGGAAACAAGAGCGAGATGAGTGTGGGCTATGCGACGCTCTACGGCGATATGGTTGGAGGGTTCGCATTATTGAAAGATGTGCCCAAGATGCTTGTCTACGAACTTTCCCGCTATGTAAACCTTCGCGGCCCGCGCCCCGTGATCCCCGAATATATAATCACGCGCGCGCCATCGGCCGAGTTGCGCCCCGACCAGACCGATCAGGATACGCTGCCTCCTTATCCTGTGCTTGATGAGATATTAGAGGCTTACATCGAAAAAGACATGAGCGCGAATTCGATAGTGGAGATGGGCTTTCCTGTTGAAACGGTTCGATGGGTGATAACCCGCGTCGACCTGGCCGAGTACAAACGGAGGCAATCGGCCCCCGGAATAAAGATAACCCCGCGAGCCTTCGGCCGCGACCGGCGCATGCCTATCACAAACAAGTATCACGATTGATCAGCTATCAGCCATCAGTCCTCAGCCTTCAACCATTAGGTCAAGTATACAACCACAGATAACACAGATAAGCAGGGGAGTTGAGGTGCTGGGGTGCTTTCCTTCTCCCCAGCCCCCCAGCTCCCCAGCTCCCCCGCTCCGCCGGGTGATCTGTGGTTCGAAACTTTTAGCTGTTATCTGAAGACTGATAGCTGATAGCTGATAGCTG
>JAKEHD010000496.1 GCA_022615215.1 Blastocatellia bacterium | reverse complement strand
TCCGATGGTATCTCTACTCAAAACTGTCATTTCATCCCGCGCGCAGTATATTCGCGCATGAATATCTCCGAAGCCAGCAAGCCGCGTTTCGGCCTGTAGCCGAGGTTTTCGGCCAGCACGGGTTGCAGGTCGAGAGTGATGAGATCGGTCCTTCGCCCCGTCGTGAAATGGGCTTCGTTGCGGAGGCGCAGTATGAAGTCGTAAGCGCGGCGAGCGGCCGCGTACTCCGCGCCCGATATGCGGTCTTGCGCGCGCAGATCGTCAAGCCCTCTCGCTCCGTGTATCGTGTGTCCCACCCACAACACCGTATGAAGGTCGCGCAATCCCCCGGCGCTCTCTTTGACATTAGGCTCCAGTCGGCACACGGTCCTCTCGAACCTGGCATATCTGGCTTCGAGTTCGAGCCTCATCATCTCCAGATAAGATTCGGTCTGCGATTTATTCCTGAACACGTTCTCATCCATCTCTCTTGTGAACCGGCGGAATAGAGGAGCACTTCCCGTTATGAGCCGGGCCTCGGACATCGCATTACGCGAGTGCAGGTCTTTGCCCATCGCTATGCACTCGCGCACGGAGCGATAGCTGTGCCCTACGGTCAGTCCCATGTCCCAGAGCAGGTACAAGACGTGCTCCCAGAATCCCTCCAGTCCCTTCGAACGCTTCCCTGCGTGCAAAAAGAGCAGGTCGATATCCGAGCACGGTGACAGTTCTCGCCGCCCGTAACCGCCGAGCGCCACTACAGCGCAATTGCTTATCTCGTCCTTCAAAGAGATGTGCTCGGAGGCCGCCGACTGGCAGACACGGCATACGACCAGATCGATCATATAGCTTCTTCCGCTCGCAATGTCGCTGCCGCTCAATCCGAACCTGTGCCGGTTCTTCAATCGCGAGGACTCTATGCTCAAGAATCGTTTGAACGCCTCTATCTGTGCTTCGCGCTCCGATTCCGTTGCGGCGGTCGTCAATCTCTCGTTCGCATGGACGAGTATCTTTTCCAGATTTATAGCCATACTTCCATCACCTGAGCGCCGGGTCGGGACAAGAAAAGGAATCTTTATGCCGACTGCGGTTCCGCGAGCCGCTTGAATGCGCCCCGGCGCGCGTGAGTTGCCAATTGCTGATCGGACGTTGACTCGACTACGAGTCGGTAAACTCAAGAGCAATACCCATACCAGGGAATATTTTTCGACGCAGGCTCTTGTATCTTTATGATTAGACACAGGTTATCCGTTCCAGGTCTCATTTGGCGATCTGAAACCGTTTCAACACAAAATTACAAATTCGTATGATTAGCCTGATATAACCACGATATTGTTGACTTCGTTTTAAGCCATTCGAACTCGCAAGTTTCTCATTTCGATGGTATCGTCTTGAAATCTTCGATCAAGACATGAGGAAAAACGATGAACGATAACAGAAGAAGCAGAACTATCACACAGGGCGTCGAGCGCACGCCCAATCGCGCGATGATGCGGGCCGTGGGTTTCGGCGATAAGGATTTCGACAAACCCATAATAGGCGTGGCCAACGGTTATAGCACTATAACCCCGTGTAACCTGGGATTGAACCAACTGACGGCGCGAGCGATTGCCTCTCTCAGGGAAGAGGGCGTCATGCCGCAGGTGTTCGGGACCATAACAGTCAGCGACGGCATTTCGATGGGCACAGAAGGGATGAAGTATTCTCTCGTTTCACGCGAAGTCATCGCCGATTCGATAGAGACGGTTTGCAACGGACAGAGCATGGATGGAATCCTCGCCATAGGCGGATGCGACAAGAATATGCCGGGGGCGATGATCGCCATCGCGCGCCTGAACATCCCGGCCATATTCGTCTACGGCGGCACGATCAAGGCAGGCCATTACGACGGACAAGATCTCACAGTGGTCAGCGCGTTCGAGGCGGTCGGCCAATACAGCGCGAAAAAGATAACCGATACGGTGCTGCTCGAAATAGAGCGCCGCGCCTGCCCCGGCGCAGGATCCTGCGGCGGAATGTATACCGCAAACACAATGTCTTCGGCTATTGAAGCGATGGGAATGAGTCTGCCCTACTCTTCGACTATGGCCGCCGAAGATGAGGAGAAGGCCGAAAGCGCGGCCCTGTCGGGAAGAGCGCTCGCCGAGGCCGTTCGCAAGCAGATACTGCCGCGCCGGATTCTGACGAGAAAAGCTTTCGAGAATGCCATAGCTGTGGTCATGGCCGTAGGAGGTTCGACCAATGCCGTGCTGCATCTGCTTGCCATCGCGCACGCGGCGCAGGTTCCTTTGACGCTCGATGACTTCGAAGAGATTCGCTCGCGCGTGCCCGTGCTCTGCGATTTGAAACCATCGGGCAGATACGTGGCGACCGACCTGCACAAGGCGGGCGGCGTTCCGCAGGTGATGCGGATTTTGCTCGCGGGCGGCGTGCTTCACGGCGATGCTCTCACGATAACGGGACAGACCGTTGCCGAATCGCTCGCCGATGTGCCTGACGCGCCGCGCGCGGACCAGGATTGCATACGTCCCTGGAGCGATCCTCTCTACGCGCAAGGGCACCTGGCAATACTGAGAGGCAACCTCGCATCCGAAGGCGCGGTCGCCAAGATCACGGGCTTGAAGAGTTTGAAAATAACCGGCCCTGCTCGCGTCTTCGATTCCGAAGAAATCTGTCTCGAAGCGATACTCTCCGGCCGCATAGGGCCGGGAGATGTAATCGTCATTCGCTATGAAGGCCCGAAAGGCGGGCCAGGGATGCGAGAGATGCTCGCGCCGACTTCTGCCATAATCGGCGCGGGGCTTGGAGATTCGGTCGGGCTGATTACGGACGGCCGATTTTCCGGCGGAACCTTCGGCCTGGTCGTCGGGCACGTTTCGCCCGAGGCGGCTGTCGGCGGCGAGATTGCCCTTGTAGAAGAGGGCGATTCGATCACCATCGATGCCGACCGTAGGCTCTTGCAACTGAACGTGCCCGATGAAGAACTGGCCCGCCGCCGCGCGCTCTGGCATCCGCCCGCTCCGCGTTACACTTCGGGCGTGCTTGCCAAGTATTCAAGGCTTGTCTCAAGCAGCAGCGTCGGCGCAGTGACGGACTGGACGTGAGTTAATAGAGGTCTCTGCTTATCTGTACTCTGCGCGGGGAGGAATGAAAGTCTTCGGAGAGATTATCAACCTGTACGGGCGACCCTCTGTGGTCGCCCCTTGATGGCTTTCAATGAGGGGTGGCCACAGAGGACCACCCTTACATGGTTGCTTACTCATCTGAAACAACCGGAAAATTTCATCTCAAGCCGCGTGAAGTTTGATTTGTCCGTCGTCCGTCGTTGCTTTAATCAGAGCCTCGATGAAAGCGCAACTGACCACTGATCACTTACACTCGGCCACTGACCGCTTCTCTCCTGTGAGAGGGCGGCGCGCGCGCCCTGTGTCACCACTTTCCAGAAGAGCGAGCGATACCTCGCCCATCGCCAGATCACTTCGCGCGCGCGCGGGCTGCCAGTCAACTCGTAATGGCGAAGTATGAGTGAGCGAAGAATCCGGACGTCCGTATTGCTGCTGACCGCTTCGAGCGTCACAAGTTCCTGATTGCAGTTCTTCTCGAAAGTCCGGGCCGAGTCGAGCACGAATGCGACACCTCCGGTCATTCCCGCCGCGAAGTTGCGGCCCACCTCGCCGAGGACCACCACCTGGCCTGCCGTCATATACTCGCACCCGTGATCTCCGAGACCTTCGACGACCGCGCGCCCGCCGCTGTTACGAACGCAGAACCGTTCGCCCGCGCGCCCGGCCGCAAACAGAGTCCCGCCCGTCGCTCCATACATAACGGTGTTTCCCATGATTACGTTTTCCGACCAGTCGAAACCCGACTCGTCGGGCGGACGAATTATAATCTCTCCCCCAGCCATGCCTTTGCCCACGTAATCATTAGCCTCGCCATACAGTGTGAGCTTCATGCCCGGCAGATTGAAAGCGCCGAAGCTCTGCCCCGCAGACCCTCGGAAGGTTATATCGAGCGTCGCATCCGGCAGACCGGCGTCTTCGTAACAGCGCGCGATTTCGCCCGCGACACGCGCGCCCACCGAGCGGTTCGTGTTATTGATTTCGTAAGCCAGAGATACAGACTTACTGTTTGCAATGGCTTCAGACGCATCCCGAAGGAAGCGGGGGTGCAGGGATGCAGGGGAGTTAGAAGGATGAGGGATGAAGGATGAAGGATGAAAGCTACTCGCTTCTTTTTCATCCTTCTCACCGAAGCCTTCATCCTTTCCAGATACCCCTGACCTCAGCACCGGACTCAGATCGAGGCTCGCGCCTCTCGGCAATTGCAGGCCGGATCGCTCGATCAACAGGTCGCTGCGCCCGCATAACTCTTCGAGCGAGCGAAAGCCGAGGTCCGCGAGTATATGGCGAACGTCTTCGGCCAGAGACCGGAAGAAGCTTATGACCATTTCGGGCGTCCCGGCGAACTTCTGGCGCAGGTGCGGCGACTGTGTAGCTATGCCGACGGGGCAGGTATTGAGATGGCATTGACGAGCCATCACGCATCCGAGCGCGACTATCGCAGAGGTCGCAAAGCCGAACTCTTCGGCTCCGAGCATGGCCGCGATCACCACGTCCCGGCCCGATTTGAGGCCGCCGTCGACACGCAATCGAACGCGCCCGCGAAGGTCGTTCATCACGAGCACCTGTTGAGTTTCGGCAAGGCCGATCTCCCACGGAGTCCCTGCGTTCTTTATCGACCCAAGCGGCGACGCGCCCGTTCCTCCGTCGTGGCCTGAGATATGAATCGTGTCGGCATAGGCTTTCGCCACTCCTGCTGCGACCGTTCCGACGCCCGCTACGGAAACGAGTTTGACCGCGACGCGCGCCCGAGGATTGATCTGCTTCAGGTCGTATATGAGTTGAGCAAGGTCTTCGATGGAATATATATCGTGGTGAGGCGGCGGAGAGATGAGCGCCACGCCTTCGACGGAATGGCGGACAGCGGCTATCTCAGCCGACACCTTATGTCCGGGCAATTGCCCGCCCTCGCCGGGCTTCGAACCCTGCGAGATTTTTATCTCTATCTCATCGGCCGACATAAGGTATTCGGGCGTTACGCCGAAGCGGGCCGAAGCCACCTGCTTGATCCGGCTGTTGGCCGAGTCGCCTGACGAAGTCCGTTGTCCGTTGTCCGTTGTCCGTCGTTCTTCTTCCAGGGTCCGGCTCTCGAACGATGAAGTATGAATGATGATATGATTCACCGGAGTTCCGCGTTCATCATTCATCATTTCTAATAAACTTTTTCCTTTTTCCTTTTTCCTTTTTCCTTGAGCGCGAGGATGGTAGCGGGCCGGGTCTTCTCCGCCTTCGCCGCTGTTGCTCTTTGCGCCCATACGGTTCATCGCTATTGCGAGGGTCTCATGCGCCTCGCGCGATAGCGCCCCGAAAGACATGCCGGATGTGCTCATGCGCGAGAGAATATTTTCTACAGGCTCGACTTCATCGAGACCGATGGGCGTTCCCGCGCGAAAATCCAGCAGGTCGCGCAGAGTAGTAGGCCAGCGGGCCGCAATCTGCTCGGCATAGCGGTCATACTCGCTGCGGTCGCCGCTCCTTGCGAGCTTGTGCAGAGAGCGAAATATGTCGGGGTTGAAACTGTGATATTCACCGCCCGCGCGATAGCGATAAAAGCCTGCGTCTTCCAGCCCCGCGTCTTCGAAGGAAAAGCCCTCCCTCACGGTCGGGCTACTGAAGGCCGCCCGGCGAAAGCGGAGCGCGTCTTCGGCTATCTCGCGTAGCCCTATCCCGCATAAGCGAGAAGGGGTTCCCGTGAAATACTCTTCCACTAAGGCGCGGTCCAGCCCGATGGCTTCAAAGACCTGAGAGCCGCAATAACTTGCGATGGTCGCTATGCCCATCTTGGCCATGATCTTGAGCAACCCGCTTTCGATGGCCTTCTCATAGTTTCGAATCGCGTTTGCCGTATCCTCTCCGCGCTTCCGCGCAACGTCGGCGACGACCTCGAAAGCCAGGTAAGGATTGACGGCGTTCGCGCCATAGCCTATCAGGCATGCGAAGTGATGATCTTCTCGCGCTTCGCCCGTTTCGGCCACGAGACCGACTCTCATGCGTTTTCCTTCGCGGCAGAGGTGATGATGCACGGCCCCGACCGCAAGCAGCATGGGCACGGGCGCGAGGCTTTCATTCAGTAGCCCGACCGTGAGGGAGGGCTTTTCCTCAGGCCGGTCGCTGAGGATCAATACGTGGCAGCCCCTTTCAATCGCTTCGACCGATTGCTTGCAAAGGGCTTCCAGAGCCAGTTTCAAGCCTCGCTCGCCTTGCTCCGGGTCGAAAGTGGCGGCGAGCGTCGCCGTCCGAAAGCGGCGATCTTTGATCTCTCGCAGCCATTTCAACTGCGCGTCTGTCAGGACCGGGCTATGCAACTTTATCAAACGAGCGTGATCGGCGGTCTCTTCGAGCAGGCTGCCGCGCGCGCCTAAAAGAGTCTCAAGCGACATCACCGTGCGCTCGCGTATAGGATCGATAGCCGGGTTTGTGATCTGCGCGAATCGCTGCTTGAAATAGCAGTAGAGCAATCGCGGTTTCGCCGAAAGCGCCGCGAGCGGCGTGTCGTCGCCCATCGATCCGACAGGCACCACAGCCTCGGCTATCATCGGCTCGATTATTCGCTTCACGTCTTCGAGCGTATAGCCGAAGCTCTTCATGCGACGGGTCAGCGATTCAGGGGCGAGGGGCCCCTGGAAGGATGAAGGATGAGGGATGAAGGATGAATCTCCTCTATAGCTTCGCTTTTCATCCTTCATCCTTCCGCCTTCATCCTTTCCGAATCGCTCCCCTGCTTTCTTTTTCGGATCGGTCGGGCAAACGATCATCGAGCGCCGCACCCATTCGGCGTAAGGAAGGTTTGCGGCTCGCTCGGTCTTTATCCGGTCGTCATCGAGCAAGAGACCGAGTTCGGTATCTACGGCGATCATCTTTCCGGGACCGAGCCTGCCTTTGTGGATTATCATCTCCGGGTCAATCGCTACGGTTCCTGCCTCCGACGCCATGATGAAACGGCCGTCGCTTGTGATCGCGTAGCGCGCGGGGCGAAGCCCATTGCGATCGAGGGCAGCGCCCACTATGCGCCCATCGCTGAAGGCGACGGAGGCGGGACCATCCCAGGCTTCCATAAGGCATGCTGCGTAATCATAAAAGCCGCGCACCGCCGGGTTGTTATGGGGCGAATTCTCGTGCGCTTCGGGGATGAGCATCATCATGGAATGGAGCACATCGCGGCCCGAACGGCTGAGGAGTTCGAGCGCGTCATCGAGGCCCGCGGAATCCGACCCCTTGTTCCATATAACGGGCTTCAAATTCGCCACGCGACGCCCCCAGGCCTTCGAGCGCAGATCGGCCTCGCGCGCACGCATCCAGTTGCGATTGCCCTCTATGGTATTGATCTCTCCGTTATGCGCAAGCAGGCGAAACGGTTGGGCGAGAAACCAGTTCGGGAACGTGTTGGTCGAATAGCGTTGATGTATGACTGCGAGCGCAGTCTCGAAATCCGGGTCGCTCAAATCCCTGTAGAACGCCGCGAGTTGGCCGGCGGCG
>JAKEHD010000072.1 GCA_022615215.1 Blastocatellia bacterium | reverse complement strand
GTCCGCCCGCGTTTGTGCAATGGGGCTTTTTGCACTACAATGCTGCAATGTCCTGGTATCGCAAACTTCACTGGCAAATCATCATAGGTCTGGTTCTCGGCCTCATCTACGGCGTTATCGCGGCGGGGAGCGGATGGGGAAAATTCACCGCCGACTGGATAGCCCCTTTCGGCACGATCTTCGTCAACTTGCTGAAGCTTATAGCCGTGCCCCTGATCATCGCGTCTCTGATCACGGGCGTCGCGTCTCTCTCCGATTTGAAAAAGCTCTCCCGCATCGGAGGAAAGACCATCTTCATCTACATTGCCACTACGGCCCTTTCGGTGACCATAGGACTTGTCATCGTGAACCTGTTGAGGCCAGGGCATCGAGTGCCTGAGGACATGCGCGTCCGGCTTCAGGAGACCTACAAGCAAGAAGCCTCGACGCAGACAGAGGAAGCAGAGAAGACGAAAACGCGCGGCCCGCTTCAGCCCATAGTCGATATGGTGCCTGATAATCTCTTCAGTTCCGCTTCGAACAACCGCAACATGTTGCAGGTGGTATTTGTGGCGATACTCTTCGGCATAGGATTGATTCAGGTCTCGAAGGAAAAAGCTGTCCCCGTGCTCTCCTTCTTCGACGGGCTGAACCATGTGGTCATACGTCTTGTGGACTTCATCATGTTGATGGCCCCTCTGGGGGTATTTGCGCTCATCGCAGGCACGATCACTACAGTCGCCCGCGACAATCTCACTCAGGTTATAGAATTGCTCGGGGCGCTCGCATACTATTGCATAGCCGTCATTCTGGGACTGATGATTCACACTTTTCTCGTATATCCCGCCTTGTTGAAAACATTCACCCCTATGCCTGTAAAGACTTTCTTTTCGGGCATAGGCCCGGCGCAACTTCTGGCCTTTTCCACGAGCTCAAGCGGGGCCACGCTGCCTGTCACTATGGAACGGTGCGAAGAGAAACTCGGAGTATCGGAGGAAGTCTCCGCATTCGTATTGCCTCTGGGAGCGACCATCAACATGGACGGCACGGCCCTCTATCAGGCGGTGGCGGCCGTCTTCATAGCTCAGACGCTCGGAATGGGATTAGGGCTTTCGGCTCAGTTGACTATAGTCTTTACAGCTGTGCTGGCTTCCATAGGCACAGCGGCCGTGCCCGGCGCGGGCATAATCATGCTCGTCATCATCCTCGAAGCCATACAGGTGCCAAGCGCGGGCATCGCTCTGATTTTGGGAGTCGACCGGATTCTGGATATGATGCGAACCGTCACCAACGTGACCGGCGACGCTACGGTAGCAACGATCGTAGCCTCTTCGGAAGGACAACTCGGAGTGGCCGATCTTTCAGAGGAAGAAGACCGTTTACGAGTCACTGCCCCGTCGGACCTTCACGAGGTTATAGAGCCGGGACACAAATCCGAGGTTTAGCCACTACGACCTGAGAAATTCTTTGGCGCTCGCTACCGGTCTTCATAAGGCGAGTGCATACGGATTCAACTTGCGTCCTCACGAATGACGCTAAAGGGCCAACCTCCTCCATCTCAGCCGTTTATCGCTGATCAGACATATCCAGCTTTTCATCCCCGGACAGGTGATGATAGAGCGAATTTCTACCAACCGCGCGTTGCCCTGCGCGGGCGGTCGCTCTTGATTTATAAAGGGAGGAATTTTTTTTGAGCGAAAAGTCATTAATTTACGTCTAACTTAGTGAGGAGAAAATAATGAAGATACTGGCCTTTTTAAGAAATCACGCGCACTATTGGGGAGTTCCCCATCCACGCAGCAAAGACAATCGCTTGATTCAAACCTGTTATGAGTGCGGAGCGGAGCGGGAGATAAAAATCGAACTGCGCCCCTCGCCTAATGACGGCGTGATCATACCGCCGCCGGGCGATCATATAGCGGCCTGATCTGTCGATTTTGTTGAGATCAGTGCGATCAGTGAAGCGTGCGGTTAGGGTCGTCAAAACCGAATACGTCGCGATAGGCGACGGCCGACGACGAGATTATCCAGGGCAGTGTGATAAAGACGCCGACAAGACAGGCGATGGTGCCGCCCGCAGCGATTGTCGAAAATACCAGACCGACGACCCACCACATCAACGCATCGCGGGAGAAGATCAGTCGTCCTACTTCGTTTATGGCCGCCGCTATATCCATCTTTCGCTCCATTATGAGCGGTAATGCCAACCCCAGCAGCATCGTCAGCAAAGGGGTGACCACGAAGTTCAAGATTACGAACAAGGCCGAGTTGTTGCCCGCGCCGGTCAGTCCGCCATGTATGGCCGCTGCGATCAGGAAGGCTAGGAACGCTTGAAGGAAGCGGCCCTCCCAACGGAACAGGTCGCCAAGCTCGGGGCGTTCCCCGCGCATGGTTTTGAAAGCCATGCGGTACAGGCCCATCAACAAAGGCCCTGCGAGAACTCCGAGCGTGCAAAAACTGATAATAGCGGCGAGGAATGATGCCAGCGACATCAGCAGGCCGTTCTCTTTATAGACCTGCCATCCGCCCGACAGCCAGTCGCCCAGAGAGATTTTGTTATAAGTTGGTGGCGCTTGAGCGGGCGGATCATATTGAGCCGGCGGTTGATATTGAACAGGCTCGGGCGGTTGATAGTAAGCGGGCGGAGGATTGTAATGAGGAGGCGTGGCAGGACCGGGAGAGACCGGACGGGTCGGTTGCGCCGAATCCCTCGCAGGCGCGGTATTGGGCGGCAATCGCAATGTGGACGCTTCTTCTTCCGCTATATGCACGGGCATACCGCACTGCTTGCAAAACTTTATTCCTTCTTCTATCTCTACTCCGCAATTCGGACAATTATTCATTCGCTTGGCTCCGCTCAACTTAACGATGACCGGCTCGCTATTGTTGCGCTGCAACCCATGAAGACTTCTCTCTCATAAAGGTTTCTTTCTTCGACTCGACCTTTTACTGTGATCTGAGTGCGATCTCTCGAAAGCTTTCCGCGTCGCTTCATCGCAAAGTAACAACCTTCGCTTCCCTCGACACCGATACTGTTTTGTAACTACTCAGCCGCGTCAGCGGCTGCCCGATTTAGCCGGGTCTTTCAAGGCCCGGAGAGCCGTGTCAAACATATTCCGCGTCGCGTAGCGACGGTTGAAATCGAACAACCTTCAATCGTCGCTGACGCGACGAGGTAAATGTCGGCCCGGTTTGCAGGCCATAAATGACCTGCCTAAATTCAGCCGTCCCTCCGGGACGTGCGGAGGTTGAGAGTAGTTACACTGTTTCTTTATTACGACCCGATGATTGAGACCGTCCCCTTCCCCTCAACGACTCTGCCGATATCGTAATAGTTTTCTGCGCGCTCATCAAGATGGGTGCGCAGGCGCACAACGTCGCCCGGACTCACGACAGCCACCATGCCGATTCCCATGTTGAAGGTTCTGTACATCTCCTGCTCGGTCACATTGCCTACGCGGGCCAGAAGATCGAAAACGGGCAAAACGGGCCAGGAACCCGACGCGATCTCAACCGCCGTGCCTGCGGGCAGTATGCGAGGGATATTATCGAGCAGGCCGCCGCCCGTTATATGCGCCAACCCCTTTATGCCCCCCTGTGAAAGAAACCCATCGAGCGCGCCGAGATAGCTGCGATGCGGTTTCAACAATTCTTCCGCCGCGCTGCATCCGAGTTCGTCAATTCGCTCATCGGCTTTATAACCCGCAACCTCGAAGAGAAGCTTGCGCGCGAGGCTGTAGCCGTTCGTGTGCAGCCCGACAGAAGGCAGCCCTATCAGTATATCTCCCGGCTCTATGCGCGAGCCGTCGATTACGTCAGAGCGGTCGACCACGCCTGTGATGAATCCCGCGACATCGTATTCGCCATCGGCGTAGAAGCCCGGCATCTCGGCCGTCTCGCCTCCGAGCAGCGCGCAATTCGCCTCGCGGCAACCGCGCGCTATGCCTTCGATCACTTGCTCTATGGTATCGGGGACCAGGCGGCCAGCGGCTATGTAATCGAGAAAGAAGAGCGGGCGCGCGCCCTGTACAAGGATGTCGTTTACGCAATGGCAGACCAGATCGTAGCCCACGGTGTTATGAACGCCGGTCATAAACGCCACGCGAAGCTTCGTGCCTACTCCATCGGCCGAGGCTACTAATACAGGCTCGCGCATCTGCCCGAAATCGGCGCGAAACATGCCGCCGAACGAGCCTATCTCGCTCATCACTCTCGAAGTAAAAGTGTCGCGCGCGAGTTGCTTGATGCGCGATGTGGCTTCCGTTGCGGCGTCAATGTCGACGCCCGCGTCGCGATAACTGATTTCATCTTTCATCGCTATCGTTTTGTCTGCCTGTGAGCTGCTTGTAGAGGTCTTCGATACGCTTCCGCTCCGAGTCGCGGCTCTCTTCGTCCGGCGTAAATGTCATGCGGTAATGCTCGCCCTCCCGCGCGCCTTCGGGCATATACTTGACCGGCAGGTCGAACTTTACGCTGTCGTCGTCGGAAAGCACTATGACGGCAAGATCACCTTCGATGCGATCTATCACGACTTTCAAAGTGGTTTCGCCTTTCATCTCCAGGTAAAAACTGAAACTCACAGCGGGCGAAAGCCGATGGTATCTTTCTTCTCTACTTGCCTTTGCTCATACTACGGCCGCCCGATGATTTGCCCCTTCCATCGCCCGCCACCTTGCCCGCCACCTCGTCGCCCGTCAGGTAGAGCCGGTTGCGGGCCACCTGTTTTTCAGCCGTCATCTCGATAGTATCGCCGTCGGAAGTGGCCGTTATAGCGCCCTGCAAGTCGGTTCGAAAGAGCTTCACGTCGCCCTCGCGGTCTTCGAGCATATTCACTACCCTCGGATGAGGATGATGATAGGAATTTTCAGCAGCGCAACTTATGGTCACTATGTCCGGGCGCACGGCTTCGAGCACTTCCCGCATCGTGCCGTTGGAACTCCCGTGATGCGCGGCCTTCAAAAGGTCGGCCCGGAGTTTGTCTTTCACAGTCGCAATCATCCGCTCCCATGATTCTTCTTCCGCATCTCCTGTAAAGAGAAACCGCTTCTTTCCGAAGGTCAAACGGACGACCAGCGACGCATTGTTCGCTTCATCGGGAAGACGGGCCGGTGGATTTAGCACTTCAAGCAACGCCTGTCCTATTGCGCGCGTCTCGCCCTGTTTTGGCAGCGATAGCTTTATGCCGCGACTCCTGATCTCTTCGAGCATATCGCGCTGGGTCTTCGTGTTGTTATTGAAGCCCGAATCCCAGACCTCTTTTACCTTGAACGCGCGCATTATGTCGCGCATCTCGCCTATGTGATCGGCGTGCGGATGAGAGGCTATTATCAGATCGATCTCCGTGACGCCATATTTTTTCAAGAGGTCTACGGTGGGTGCGCCGCGATCTCCCGAATCTATCAGTATGGTTTCGCCTCCGGGCAATCGAATAAGCTGGGAGTCTCCCTGGCCTATGTCGAGAAAATGAACTGTGAGTTTGCCCGCGACGGGACCGGGCACAGGCTCAGGCTTGCGTTGTTGCTGATAAATGTAATAGCCGACCGCAATGGCTATAAGTAGCAATATGAGTATTGGAAAGCGGGAGCGTTTTTTCATTTCGGTTTCAGCAGGATCATATACGCGGCCAGACGCTATCGTGGTCGAGCATGCCCTCTTCCCTTTCGGTCTTGGTTCGCGCGCCCGACGTAACAGGAATCGGATAGTTGTTGGTATAACACGCCGTGCAGTGGCGCGTGCCCTGCGGGTCTTCGCAGGCGCCCGTCAAGCCTTCCAGGCTCAGATAGCCGAGGCTGTCTGCGTCGATGAAGCGCGCTATCTCTTCGACATTCAGATTGGCCGCTATCAACTCTTCTCGCGTAGGGGTATCGACTCCGTAAAAGCACGGCGCGACCGTCGGCGGGCAACTGATGCGCACATGCACCTCGCGCGCTCCGGCCTGGCGCACCATCGTCACGATCTTCTTCGAGGTCGTGCCCCGCACTATGGAATCGTCTATCAGCACCACGCGCAGTCCTTCGAGCAGATCGCGCACAGGGTTGAGCTTTATCTTGACGCCGAAATGTCGGATCGATTGTTTAGGCTCGATGAAGGTGCGGCCGATGTAATGATTGCGGACCAGCCCGAAGCGAAACTTCAATCCCGACTCCGAAGCATACCCGATGGCCGCCGCCGTGCCTGAGTCGGGCACGGGAACTACAAGGTCTGCATCCGCCGGATGCTCGCGCGCGAGTTGCTGTCCCATCTTGTGGCGGCTCTTGTTCACGGACCGGCCGAAGACTAACGAATCGGGGCGCGAAAAATAAACGTGCTCGAATATGCAGTGCGCGGGCTTCTCTTTCTGCAAAGGAAAAGAGGAGTGCAGCCCTTCGCGGTTGATGACGAGTATTTCGCCCGGTTGAACGTCGCGCAGGTAAACCGCATCGATCAGGTCGAAGGCGCAGGTTTCGGATGCCAGAATGTAAGAGTCGCCCAACTGTCCGAGGCATAGAGGGCGGAAGCCTCGCGGGTCGCGCACGGCTATGAGGCTGTCGCGCGTGAGAAAGAGCATAGAGTACGCGCCCTCTATCTCGGTGAAGGTATCCACGATTGCGCCTATCAGGTCGATGGAGCGCGAGCGGGCTATCTTGTGCAGCACGACTTCGGTGTCTGAGGTCGAAGAGAAGATCGCGCCGCCGAGTTCGAGTTCGGCGCGCGTGCGGGAGGCATAAGGGAGGTTGCCGTTATGACATAGGGCTATCTGGCCGCGATACCCTGTGACGAGGAAGGGCTGGGCTTCGCGCAGGGAGACGCTTCCGGCGGTCGAATACCTCACGTGTCCGATAGCTGCGCGGCCCGGCAGTTGCGCAAACTGTTCTTCGCCGAATATCTCGCTGACATACCCCATGCCGCGCGACTGGTGCAGGCGTTCTCCGTCCGACGACACTATGCCGGCCGATTCCTGCCCCCTGTGCTGCAAGGCGTAGAGTCCGAGATAGGTCAGCCTCGCGGCATCTTCATGGTTGAAAATACCAAATACGCCGCACTCTTCTTTAAGCTTATCCATCATATTGTGGCTCTCAAAAAGAGCTTAATATTAACTGTAGCGCGCGCGTGTGGCAATCGCAATCTCGATCATTCGGGCATAAACTTTTCGGCCCGCGCAGAGATACGGCTTTCAGTTTTGAGCCTCCGGTTTTCAGCCGCGAGCAAGCCGACAGAACCCTGACAGGTTGCCTTATCAAAGTCAATTGCGACATACTTGTGCCTGGTCATAAGGAAACTCCTTTCAGTGGTAGCTCGGATTCAAGAAATACCGGGCTGCCACTCTTGTAAAAGATTATTTCACTTGCAAGTTGAGCGGCCTTGTCCATTTATAAAAACGCCGAATCCAATCTCCCGCAAACATCTGCAAAGGGCCTCCCTTTGCGAGGCTTGCGCTATGAGCCGCGACGGGGGTTGAGCATACCGAGCGTGACCGTTCTGGACGCAAGCGGCCGGGTGATAGAAGATGAGCAGCGCAGAGTCTTTCGCTACAACGTACAACAGGGCTCAGGCGCAGACATAATTTTCGGCGCGGGCACCAACGGCGAGTGGAACCGCATCACGAATGCCGAGCGGCAACGACTTACATGGATAGAAACCGATGAAGTGGCGCGCATAAACCAGGAGTCCTCGGCGCGCGGATTGCCTACAGTCGAGGCATGGGTCGGAGTGACCGCCGCGACCCGAAGCGAGACGCTTGCGAACCTCGAATGCGCCCTCGACGCCCGCGCTGATGCTGCCGTCATCGCCCCGCTCTCGATAAAAGATATCGGCGATATAATCTCTTTTTTTCAACGCGATGTATGCGACCTGTTCGATCATAGAGGCGAGTGGCTGCCCGTCTTTCTCTACGATAACGCGGACATAGCCGTCGATCCGCGCATACCTCACATACGCACGCGCGATGTGAAGCGACTCAGCCGCCTGCCCTTCATATTCGGTCTAAAAGTATCGGCCTCGCGCCGGGTGCTGGGCAATTACACCAAGGGCGCGCTCCATTTCAAAGACAAAGGCGGATTCGGCATATATGTCGGAAACGCGATGTTGATGTTTCAGGTCTTCAAACTCGAAGAGGGTTTCTTAGGGCTTGTGCGCGAATACTGGAACCGCTACCTGCTTCATAACGAGTTGCCCATAGGCGTGGTTTCGGGACCGGCGAACGTGTTGCCGCGCGAATGGCAGAGGGCCTGGCGCGCTTGCTATGCGGGCGATGAGCGGCTTATGCCCATCTACAGATCGGCCTTCGAGAGGTTCGGTGAAGGCTGCATCTTCTCTGAGAATGGCAAGCGGGTCGAAAAGATGATCGCCTGTTTCAAGTACGCGCTCAAACTCGAAGGCGTCATAGAATCGGACCTCGTTGCCGAGGGCACCGCTGCGCTTACAGACGATGACCGCCGTGAGTTCGCCGCTCGCTACGACCGTGTTAAAGAGGAACTCGCGCGGGCGACCGATTCTCTATGGCTCTCGCGGCCCTAGCTCATGCAGGGGAGCAGGGGTGCAGAGGGGCAGGGGAGAAGGAAAGCACCTCTGCTCCCCGGAACCGCGGTCGGCGTCCCGACCCCTTACATGTCTTCACCGGCTATTGATCGCTGATCTTGGGTCTCTTCGTTCGGGATTTCTTTCTTCCGGGGCGCAAGAGGTCGCGCGGAATCACCTTAGTCAGTTTGCGAATGTATGTGGGCGTGACATCGAGTATGGCTGCGGCCTCGCGCGCGTTGCCCCTCGCTTTGTGAAGCGCGCGCGACCAGAGCCATTTGAGAAGTTTTATCTTCGCATCGGCCAGAAGCGGTATCTCTCTGTCCGAGAGTATGAAGTAGTGCTCCTGATCGAGCGAATCTATTCGTCGGCGCGCGGCGAGGACGTCTTTCCTCAACTCAGGCAGAGGACGGTCGCCGAGCGCGGTCTCCACCTCCGATACCATCCTGTATGCTTCGACGGGGCTGCCCATATAAGTGGCTTGCGCGAGCAGGGCTTTTATTTCAAGCTCCAGCAGCGAGGCGCGAAGGCGCTGGGCGAGGTCTAGAGCCTGCCATAAAACATGCGCGGCTTCGTCTTCGCGGTCCTGAGCGATGTATAGCCTGCCGAGCGTGCGGCGGGCCTCGGCCTTCTGAGAGAGGCTGCCCGCGTGATCGGCTATCTCGGATGCGGCAAGCAGAGACCTTTCGGCCTGCGCCCATTCCCGGCGCGCAATCTGGATTCTCGCTTTGATCTCATAAGTGGAAGCGATCTGAGTGCTTCGCGCCGCCGCGCCTTTTTCCATAGCGCGGGCTATCTGGTTTTCCGCCTTGTCATACTCCTTGAGATAAACGAGCGTAACCGCGATGCTGTTGAGCGTCAGGTACTCGTATTGTTCGTGCCCCATGCGCTCAAAGGTGTCGTGCGCAAATAGCAAGTAATCGAGCGCCGTCTCAGGCTCGCCCATACGGTTGAGCACCTGCGCTATGTTCACTCTCGCCACTGCGAGGTTGTATTCGTCCTGGCACCTTAAAAGTATCTTGATGCTCCGTTCGAGCGAGGTGCGCGCCTCTTCGACATTGCCCATGCGGTTGAGCACGCCGCCGAGGCACAGGTAAGCGAGTCCCAGCCTGTAAGGGCGCGACTGGGCGGCGTAAACCGAGATCGCCTCCTCGAAGGCGAGGGCCGCTTCGTCCCATCTCTCAAGCGACCAGAGGGCCTGCCCCTCCAGTTGCACCGCTTCGGCCATGGTGAGTTCGTCATCGCACACTTCGGCTATCGCCCTGGACCGGGAGGCCAGGCGCAAAGCTTCGTTCGGTTCGGTCCGGCGATAATGATAGAGGGCGAGGGTCAGTAACACGCGGGCGGCCAGCCCGAACGGGACTTTGTTCACATCGCTCAGGTAAGGCGCAATCGCCGCTTCCATTTCGTCGAGGCGTCCGGCGCGGCCCGACATCTCGGCGGCCAGAAGCCTCAACCTTATGGTCTCGCACTCAAACGCAGGCGCGCCCCGCCAATCATCCGTAAGCCTTGCGGCAAGCTTTTCGTAATTCCCCGACTCTCTCAACTCTTCCAGAGAGATGAAGTCGATATAGTTTTGCGGCATAGCCCCTCCATGGACAAGGATGAAGGATGAAGGATGAAGGATGAGTCCAGAGTTTTATAGAATTCAAGAAAATGTTTTTGTGTAGGGGCGCACCTGTGTGTGCGCCCT
>JAKEHD010000495.1 GCA_022615215.1 Blastocatellia bacterium | reverse complement strand
CTTTACCTCTGTGCCTCCGTGTCTCCGTGGTGAGTTTTTTCCTTGTCTGAACAAGTGCTTCATCAGTGATCTATTGCTGAAACACTTTCTCAATCGGCACGACCTCGACTGCTTTCGGGTTGAAATCGAGTTTGTACTTTTCGATGAGCTTATCCTCTTCGAGAATCTCTTTCGGCATAGGCGCGGTATAGGTTATGGGCGAAGGCGCATTCTCCAGGGCCGCTTTTCGAAATGCCTCGGCGTTTTTCGTGACGACCACGATCTTTATGTTATCGGCTTGCAGGTATTTCTTTATCGCGCGGTTGACCTGCTCAAGCGTGAGCTTCGACAGGCGGTCGCGCACGTAATCGTTGAAGCGGCCTATACCGTAGTATCGGCTGTCGAGCGCATAACCGAGTTGCGCGTCCTGTGTCTTTGTGAGCGACGAAACGTTCTTGGTGAGGAACTGACGTGTGGCTTCGAAATCCTCCTTGGACATGCCTTCGCTCACGAACTTTCTCAGTTCATAAAGAGCTATCCTCAAGGCGAAGAGTCCGTTCTTAGGCTCGACCGGGCGAATCCACACCTGAAAGATTTGCTGTCTGCGGCCGAGGTTCGGGTCGGGCTGGAACTGGAACATGCCGCGCGGGAAGTATTCTATGTATGCGTAGTCGCCGTAGTTGAGACCGCGAATCTCGCGCATGCGATTATAGAGATAACTGTTACTGCTGCGATGCTGGCCGAAATAAGACTGCATAAGCAGGAGCGCGGGCCAGTCCTCGTCGCTGCGGGTCACGGGCAGCGGGAACCCGAACGATATGGCCGTCCCCAGTGTGTCTTTTTCGATGACCTTCATCTCAAGCTTCTCGATCTTTTCAGGCTCCGGCAGTGTGACCTTCGCAGATTTTCCGGCGGGCAGCCTTGCTGCAAAATCGGCCTCCACAAGAGCTGCGAAATCCGCCCGGTAGCCGCCCGCAAGGCCCAGCACGAAGTTGGCGTTTGTGTAGTGCGTTTTGTAAAAAGCCTTCAGGTCTTCGATGGTCAATCGCTCAAGCGATTCGATAGCGCCCGTGTTGTGATGACCGTAAGGGTGGCCTTCGTATATGAAATCGTAAAGCGCCTCTTTGCCGAGTTCTTCGTCGTTGTTGCCGCGCAGGCTCACTTTCAGAAAGTTTATCGCGTCTTCCTTGAGACGTTTGAAATCGTCTTCGCGCCAGCCGGGACTGAGCAGCATATCCGATATGATCTTGTAATAGGCTTGCAGATTGTCGAGGTGGGTGGTGCCGAAGAAGACGGTCATCTCTTTATCGGTCTGCGAACCGAAGCCCGTCGCCATCGGGTACATGGCCTCGATTATCTGCTCGTAAGACATGGAACTACTGCCGCCCGAAGAGAGCATGCTCGCGGTCAGGGCGGCGACCCCTTCTTTGCCTTTCGGGTCCGAGGCCGCGCCCGCGTTGAAGAGTATGCGAAAGCTGACAAGGGGTGACGAGTTAGGCAAAAGTACCGTTGCCACTTTGGGCGAACCCTTTCCGGCTTGCGACAGGGCAAGCCCAGGCGACAGGAGCGCCATCACTATCAAAACCATTATCGAGACTGAAATTCGCTTGCTCCGTTTTAGCTTCATCACTGCTTCTCCTCGTGCGACAGGGTGACTATCGTGCGGCGCTTTTCGACGAAATACTTTTTGGCCATCTCCTGAATATCTTCGGGCGTGAGCGAAGAGTAAACCGCGTAGAGCTTGTTTATAGTCTCAGGGGTCCGGCGCAGGGCCACATAAGCGGCCAGCGTCGAGGCTATCGCTTCAGAGTTATCCATACCGAGAGCGAAGCTGTACTTCAGGTGAGACTTCACGGCTTCGAGCTTCTCTTTCGAGACTTTGGTCGTCCTGAAGGACTCGAAGGTCTTTATGATCTCGCCTTGTACGTACTGGACATCCTTCGGGTCTTTGACGCGGGCCAGGACCGTGAGCAGATACGGGTCCATACGGTCGTCGAACGAAGTGCCGAATGCGTCGACTTTCTGCTCCTTGATTACAAGCCGCTGGTAGATTTCCGAATTGGCGGAAAAGCCCAGGTTGGCTATAAGGTCCATCGAGGGCATATCCTTCTGCTCGTCTGAATAAGCAGGCCCTTTGTAAGCGACGGCTATCCAGGGCAGAGTCTGCGTAGGCCAGTTGACGTGAGCGGTCAACTCTTTGGACTGTTCCGGCTCTTTAGGAATAGGCGGCTTGTAGTCGCCGCGCTTCCACTCGCCCCAGTATTTTTTTACAAGCTGCAAGGTGTGCTCGCGCTTGACATCGCCCGCTATGATGATAGTCGTGTATTCGGGGCGATAGTAACGCTTGAAGAATTCCAGGCTGTAATCATAGAGGTTGGGCATATTCTCTACGTCGCGGAGAAATCCCATCGTGGTGTGTTTATAGGTATGGGATTGAAAAGCCGTTTCGCGCAATGTCTCGAACAACTGGCGAGTGGGATTGGATGCGTTCTTATTATACTCACCGAGGACGGCGCGGGTTTCGGTCTTGAAGAGGTCTTCGGCCACTTTGAGATATTGGAAGCGGTCGGCTTCGAGCATCATTATCTGTTCGAGGTCTTCTTTGGAAAAGACCGTATGATAAACGGTGCGATCATCCGTAGTATAGGCATTCGAGTCTGCGCCGGCGTTCTTCAATATCTCGCCGTACTTGTCGGGAGAAAACTTTTCGGTGCCGCGAAACATGAGGTGCTCGAAGAGATGAGCGAATCCCGATTTGCCAGGCTCGATTTCATTTCGAGAGCCGGTCTGAACGACTATATAGAAGGCCACGATGTCAGGATAATCGGTAGGCACCGAAATCAGCCTCAAACCGTTGGGCAGGTCGTCTATGAAGTAGTTGTACGGAAAAATCTTATCCCCTCCCCTCGCCGATAAAGGCGCGACCAGTGCCAAGACGAGAACTATAGCTGTCACAAATTTCATATCATATTCCCCCTCCGAATTGGATAATTAAATTATTGATTATCGAACAGGGCTTAGGCAAGCGGGAAGGTTGATCGGGATCGATGATCGGTTTTTCGTAAAGGCAATGAGCTTCTAGCGCCGCTGTCGGCTGCGTTGTTGCGCGGCCTTTTCGACCAGTCGGCGGAGTTCTTTTATAGGCTCAGGGCTGTCGTCTACTTGAAGTCTCAGGACCACATCGTTGTGAAGCCACACGCCGCCGTCTTTTTTCACTATGAGCATGGCCGCAGACTGCATGCCGCGTTTGTCGCCGCCTGCTTCCTGTCCCGCTTCGAGCGCCGCTAGCAGTCGAAGAGACAGTTGGCCTTCGGTATTCTCGAACGCCTCGACCATCTTGTTTACGACCTCTTCGCCCGCGAGTATGTTGCCCTGCGCGGTGCAATACTTGCCGAGTTTGTGACCCGCCCATGCGGTGGCTTTCGTGCCCGTGAAGGCAGCGGCTTCGCCCTTCGCATTCATCACGGCGAACTGGCGTCCCTGCTTCGTCCAATCCTGCGGGCGCGGGTCGGGGTCTCGCTCCCACACCTGTTTGATCACGTCTTTCGGGGCGACGCCTTTCCTCAGCAACTCAAGCGATTGCGGGCCATAGCTTACATCGATTATGGCCTGCGTGGCCACAACTCCGACTTCCGCCTCGGCCCATAGAACGCCGTTGCCGACCGAGAAGACTCTCGATTGCACGGCCCCGCCGACTTCGCCCGTCGCCGGGTCGAAGCCGAGGATTGAAAAGGTCGCCACCGTGTCCCACGACCTTTCATCATCGACCGGAGGCGCGGTATATGATTTCAGGGTCTCGCGCACCTGTCCCTGAGAAAACATGGTCAGGCCGAAAGCCATCGCGACGATCAGGAAAAGTTTTCTGGTAGTCATTGAGCACACCTCTATACGACTTGTGCTAGTTGATCTGGAAGCGTCCTCGTCATAGAGTGAAACGGTGTTTAGAGTACCGCCTTCAGGCGGAAGCAATCCGTCGCCCTCGCATTCCG
>JAKEHD010000494.1 GCA_022615215.1 Blastocatellia bacterium | reverse complement strand
GCAGGGGTGCAGGGGTGCCGCAGGAGCAAGGGACAGTATGGCTGATAGCTGACGGCTGATAGCTGATAGCTGATGGCTGATGGCTGATAGCTGACGGCTAACGGAGGACTCACGATGACGAAAAGAGTGAAATCAGCGATGATGCGCTATGGACTCGGCCTGGCGGCATTCGCTCTGACCATTCTTATAGCCATAATCTTTCGGCGTTACTCAATACGTATCGATCTGAGCCTTCTGGTCATTCTCGTGCTGATCGGCGTCAGTTGGTATGGAGGCAAGGGGCCGGGATTGATGGTGCTGATCCTGGTTGAATTAACGACCATCGCAAATGCTTTGCTGGGGCGAGCCACACAGCCTATAACGACGAGATATATAGTCACGCAGTTCAACGTGATGTTGCTCTTCGTCCTCCTCATAGTGCTTACAGCCGGGCGCAGAGAGAATGAGCGCCGCCTGCGCGAGCAACGCGAATGGCTGCAATTGACGCTTTCGAGTATAGGCATCGCAGTGATTGCGACGGACCTTGAGGGCAAGATCAACTTCGTGAATCCGGCGGCGGCGGCCACGACCGGTTGGGCGCAGTCTCAAGCCGTCGGCCATTCGCTCGACGAAGTGTTTCAGATAGTCGATGAAGAGTCTCATCAGAGAATCGTCGTTTCGGTTTCAAAGGCGGGCAGCTTCGACGCCCCTCCCTCACGGTCGGGCTACCGTGCGGAGACCGCCCATGAAGAAAAAGCCAAAAATCTGATCCTCGTCTCTCAAGACGGAGCCAAGAGACCCGTCGACTACAGCATCGCCCCCATTAGCAATCGAGCCGGAAAGATCACAGGCGCGGTGCTCGTGTTTCGCGATATCACGGAGCGCAAACGGGCCGAAGAGGCGTTGCGCGAAAGTGAAGAACGTTATCGGATCGTTGCCGAGACCGCCACCGATGTCATCATTACGATTGATGAAGAAAGCAGAATATTATTCGTCAACCGGGCGGTCGATAAGGTATTCGGCTACTCGTCTCAGGAACTGCTCGGCCAACAGCTTACCATACTGATGCCGGAGTATTTGCGGCAGGTTCATCGTGCCGGAATAAAGCGATACCTCGATACAGGGGAGAGGCATATAACGTGGGAGGGTGTGGAACTCCCCGGTCTACATAAGACCGGAAAAGAGATTTCGCTGGAAATCTCTTTCGCCGAGTTCATCAAAGAGGGCCATCAATTTTTTATAGGCGTCATACGCGATGTCACAGATCGCAAGCGCGCGGAAGAGGCATTGCGCATCAAGAATGAAGAGATGGTGGCCATGTCGCAACAACTCTGGCAAGCGGCAAAGCTGGCAACGATGGGAGAACTTGCGGCCAGCATCGCTCACGAGTTGAACAATCCGCTCAGTTCGGTCAGCCTGCGCGTGGAATCGCTGCTCGAAGAAGTCCCGCCGGCAAGTCCTCAATATCAAGACCTCCAAATCATCGAGCAGGAACTTGAGCGCATGAGCGACCTCGTAGCGAACCTGCTACAGTTCGTCCGCCGCTCTCACACGCAAATCTCCACTCTCGATTTGCGCGAGGAGATAAATAATACCCTACAACTCATCGATAACCATCTCCGCAATCGCCGCATCACGGTCGTGCGCGAGTTCGCATCCGAAGTTCCGATGATTCATGCAGACCGCCAGCAACTACGCCAGTTGCTCTTGAATCTGATTTCGAATGCCTCGGATGCGATGCCGGAAGGGGGCACGTTGACGATAAGTCTGAGGGTCGTGAATCGAGAAGGCGAAAAGAATGTAAGCCTGGAAATCGCGGACTCCGGGTGCGGCATCTCTCCCGAAGATATGCCGAGGCTTATGGAACCATTCTATACCACGAAACCGGAGGGCAAAGGAACGGGGCTGGGATTGTCTATATGTCGGCGTATCATACAAGATCATAAAGGAGAGATCGATATAATGAGCGAAGCCGGCAGGGGCACGACCGTGCGCATCACGCTCCCTGTCAACGGCAGGGGCAATGGAGAATTCGTATAGCGATGCGTGAGGGAAGCAGGGGAGCAAGGGAGCAGGGGAGCGGAGGAGCAGGGGAGCAGAGGAGCAGAGGAGCTATAGATGCAGTGAAGCCAGAACCCGAGCACCCCTGCACCCCTGCACCCCTGCTCCCCTGCATGTTTTCTCCCCTGCACCTCTGCACCCCTGCATAGAAAGCATCACGCATCACGCATTACGCATCACGCGGGAGGTGAAAGCGAAATGACAACCAACCTGGGTCGCTTGCTCGTCGTCGACGATGAAGAGAACCTGCTCAAAGCTCTGTGCCGTGGACTCAGCAATCACGGATATGAGGCTGTAGGGTTTACCTCAGGCCATCAGGCGCAAGAGGCTTTGAGGAGTCAGAGTTTCGATATTCTTTTGACCGACCTGATGATGCCCGACACGGATGGGATACGTCTGTTGAAGGAATCCATGGAAATCGATCCCTCCCTGATCGGCATCGTTATGACCGGACAGGGCACCATTGCATCGGCTGTCGAGGCGATGAAGGTCGGCGCATTCGATTATGTATTAAAACCTTTCAAGTTAAGCTCTCTTCTGCCTGTGCTGGCGCGCGCTGTGGAGTTCCGCCGACTGAAGCTCGAAAACCTGCAATTGCAGGAGACCGTGGCGATTTACGAACTGACTCAGGCCGTCGCTTTCAGCCTCGATGTAAACACGATCGTGAACAAGATGGCCGATGCTGCGCTTGAGCAATGCAAGGCGGATGAGGCGTCCATACTGCTGAGTTCGGGCGATGAGAAGAATCTCTACATCGCAGCCGTGCGCGGCGGAGGGCGGGAAGCGATATTAGGGAAGCGCGTCCCCGAGGGAAATGGCATCGCCGGATGGGTAGCCGCGAACCGCGAGCCGCTTTTGCTGCAAGGCGAGGTCTCGGACTCAAGATTCGCCCCCCTTCGGGTTCGCCCGGATATTCGCTCGGCGATTTCGATGCCGCTGCTCGCAGGCGGTGCCCTGGTCGGCGTGCTGAACGTCAGCGCCACGAGCCGACGAAGACCTTTCTCCATGGGAGAGTTGAAAGCCTTGAGCGTTTTAGCCAGCGCCGGCGCCCTGGCCTTAAAGAGCGCATGGCTCTACACGGCCGTGCTGGAGGCGAAAGACGATCTCAATGCGTTGATCGAAGCGGCCCCGCTGGCCGTCATCGCGCTCGACCTCGACTTGAACGTTACGACGTGGAACCGGGGGGCGGAGCGAATCTTCGGTTGGAGCAGACAAGAGGTGCTCGGCCACAGAACCCCCCTCGTGCCCGATGAGAGATGGGCTGAGTTTGAGAGCTACCGCGAGCTTTTACTTCGGGGAGAGCCATCGGTCGCATATGAGAGCAGACGCAAGAAGAAGGATGGTTCGGCTGTAGATGTGAGCATCTCTGCGGCCCCTTTGCCCGATGCCGATGGCAACGTCAACCGCTATATGGCAATGATTGCCGACATCACCGAGCGCAAACAGATGGAAGCGGCGCTCCAGGAAAGTGAGGAGCGGCTCGCGCGCACGGAGGAGTTTTCACTCGTAATGGTCGCTCACGCGGGACTCGACGGCCGATGGCTCAAAGTTCCTCATAAGCTGTGCGAGTTGCTTGGCCGCATGGAGAGCGAACTGCTCGGCCATAGTTTCAAAGAGGTGACGCACCCGGACGATTTCAAAGGATTCTGGGACCAGTGCCAGAGATTGATCGGAGGCGAGATGAGATCCTTCGACCTGGAAAAGCGATACGTCCGCAAGGATCGCAAAGTGCTGTGGGTTTACCTGAACTGCTCCATAGTGACGGACGCAGAGGACAATCCGGTCCATTTCCTGACCTACATTCGAGATATCACTCATAACAAGGAGCTCGAAGAGCAGCTCGCGCAGTCACAGAAGATGGAGGCCATCGGGAGGCTTGCGGGCGGCGTGGCGCATGATTTCAATAACCTCCTGACAGCCATTCTGGGTTACAGCCAGATCGTGCGAAATCGCCTGGACCCGACCAACCCCTTGCGCAGTGAGATCGAAGAGATAGAGAAAGCGGGCAACCGCGCAGCCGCGCTGACCAATCAGCTTTTGGCCTTCAGCCGCAGGCAGGTCATTCAACCGAAGGCGCTCAACCTGAACACCGTCGTAGCCGATGTAGAAAAGATGCTGCGCCGCCTCATAGGCGAGGACATAGAGCTTACACTTCGTCTCGATCAGGAGATAGGATATGTAAAAGCCGACCTCGGTCAGATCGAACAGATAATAGTCAATCTCGCCGTCAATGCTCGCGATGCCATGCCAAAGGGCGGGAGGCTCGCTATCGAGACGGCGAATGTCTCTCTGGATGAACCATACACGGATATTCATTCCCAAATCCCGCCCGGCCGCTACGTGCGGCTGGCAATCAGCGATACAGGCATAGGAATGGATAAAGAGACACAGCTACTCATCTTCGACCCCTTCTTTACGACCAAGGAGAGGGGCAAAGGGACTGGGCTGGGGTTGTCGACCGTTTATGGAATCATGAAGCAGAGCGACAGCCATATTACGCTTGAGAGCGAGCCGGGCCGGGGAACCGCTTTCAAGCTGTTTTTTCCGCTGGTCGAAACCTCTTCCGAAGCATCGAAGACAGCGCGCGCGAAGGCCGAATCGGTAAAAGGATCGGAAACCATTCTTCTGGTGGAAGACGAAGAGGCGGTTCGAAAGCTTGCGCGCCTGGTTCTTGAGATGAACAGCTACAGCATACTGGAAGCGAGTAATGCCGACGAAGCCATCACGCTTTACGAGCTACATAAAGGCGCGATTCAACTGATCATCACCGACATAGTGATGCCTGGGAAAAGCGGCGGCGAGTTGATCAGCAGCCTGAAGTTACCTTCCTCTGAGACAAAGATACTTTACATGTCAGGCTACACGCCCGATGCTATAGCGAGTCGCGGGGTGTTGGATGCCGATGTGCCGTTTCTCCGAAAACCCTTCACGCCTGCCGACCTGACGAGCAAAGTACGCGAAGCTCTCGACGGGCTGGAGGAATGATGCGTGAGGGAAGCGATTCGGAAAGGATGAAGGCGGAAGGATGAAGG
>JAKEHD010000071.1 GCA_022615215.1 Blastocatellia bacterium | reverse complement strand
GCTGTAGGATTCATTCTGATTTTATGAGTTCTGTGCATCTTGTTTTATCGTACTCAACTTGTATACTTATTACTACCTGTACCTACATTATCAAAGGCTAGACCCTTCTCCCTCGCGAAAATTATCGAACTCGATAGTCTCTTACAGCATCCGCTCGATAGAAGCGTTTACCCTGCCCTGGAGTTCATCTTCATCGAGCGTCTTCACTTCATGGCCGTCGTAGAGGACGCGGCCTGCGACGATAGTAAGCGCCACATCAGAGGCAACGGCGCTGAAGAGGATTGCGGCCTCCGGGTCATGCACGGGCGTGTTGTGAGTGCGCGAAAGATCGATGGCCGTAATATCGGCCTGCTTGCCCGCTTCGAGCGAACCGGTCAGGTGTTCGAGACCGAGCGCGCGAGCGCCGCCCAAAGTCGCGAGGTGAATAATATCTGAGGCCGAAGGCCGACTGAAATTTTGCGATGCGGCGCGGTGCAGGAGGCAGCAGAACCCTGCTTCGGCCATCATGTCGCAACGATTGTTCGACGCCACGCTGTCTGTCCCAAGTCCGACCTTTACGTTTGCTTCGAGCATGGCCTCGAATGGAGCGATTCCGTGACCGAGTTTCGCATTCGACTTAGGGCAATGTGCCACGCGAGCGCCGCGCTCTGCCATAAGCTCTATGTCTCGCTCTCCCGCCCTCACACAGTGTACGAGCAACGGCCCGCATTCGAGCGCGCCCAGCCGGTCGAGGTAAGCTATGGTCGACATTTCGGGAGCGCGCCATTCGATGTCGCGATCTCTCAGTCTTTGCGCGAACTCTCCTCCGCCCGCGAGCATCAATTGCTCTTCGGCATCGGATTCGGCCGCGTGTATGCAGACATCGAGCGAATGGCTCGAAGCGTACTGAGCCACACGACGGAATAGTTCGCCCGACACCGTGTAGGGAGCGTGCGGCGACACCCCGACTCGCACAAGTGCGGTTTCGCGCGCGCGCATATCCTCAACTTTGGCTTTCAGACCGTCCAGGCTATGCGCCCAATCGGCCGCGTCCGGGCCGAAGACTTCGCGATATGTTATGCCGCGAAGGCCGCTCTCTATCATCGCGTCGAAGGCCGCGGCGGAGTCGCCCGTGTCGGCCACCGTAGTCACACCTGCGCGAATAGCTTCCGCTACGCCTAGCCGGGCCGAATCCGCGAGGTCTTCGAGCCGCAGCCGTTCATATTTCGTGCGGGTGAGCTTCAATATCCATTCGCGAAAGGCGAGGTCTTCGAGAAAGCCTCGCATCAAGGTGAGTTCGAGATGGGTGTGTACGTTCACAAATCCGGGCAGGATGGCCGCCCGTCCGAGATCGACCGTTTCGGCTTGCGACGATTCGACCTGAGACCCGGCTTCGTCCCGCGTGCCGACAAAAACGATGTGGTCGCCTTCTATAGCGATCGCCCCATCGCGTATGGGCGACGAGGTGACGGGCAGCACCCACTCGGCATTGTATATTCTAATCCTGTTCATCAATAAGACCTTCTCCGGGTCGAAGGCATACTTGCAATTTCAATCTCACGACGGCGCAGAGTATAGCCGGGTTTCCCCCTGCGATCAAATTCCCGGCAATTATACTTCGCGCGGGGTAAAATGAAAGTTTTCCTGGGAGCGCATAAAGATTTCTTTCTTCGGCATCCTGCCTGCAAGCGTTTCCGCATTCAGGGTATTGAGGGAAACCCTCAATTCTTCCCGCGCGCAGTATAATCAGTGGTTCGAAACTTCAACAGTCGGATCATCAGCGAAGGGCTTTAATCATTCAAAGCGGATTCGAGGAACTGAGAGACGCGGGCTATGTAGAGCCTGGGGTCTGTCTGGTAAGCGTGGCCGTGTATCTCCGAGCCGGGACCGTCTACGATCAATAGATCACGCCTGGGACTTGCAGAGGCTTCATGAAGTCTACGCGCTATATCGGGCGGCATTCGACGGTCGTTGGCTCCCGCGATGAAAAACACGGGGCGGTCGCCCAGGCGTTTGACTGCATCCAGGGCGTCGAGCTTCTCGCCGTCGAAGTCCGCGCGCCATTCCATGAAGAACCTCACCTCGTTCGCTATGGGAAAGGGCGGGACGCGCAAAAACATTCTCAAGTGATGATCGGTCGTGTCTTTGAAAGAGAGAAACGAACTGTCGGCGATCACAGCCGCAACTTCGCGCGTCTCGGCCGCGGCAAGGAGCGATGTGGCCGCCCCCATCGATATCCCGAAAAGCACTATCTTGCTTGCGCCCGCCTCTTCGCGCAGGAACCGGACTGCCGCCTCTGCATCGAGCCTCTCCCTGTAGCCGAGGCTCACGCGGGCCTCTCCGCTCGTGCCATGATTTCGCGCGTCATAGAGCAGTGCGCCATAACCCAGTTGCCAGAGGTCTAAGGCCCGTGCGAGGAGTTCGCGCCGCGAGCGAAACAGCCCGTGCGAATAGACGATCATGGCGCGGCCTTCGCGCGCAGGCAGCAGCCATCCGCTGATCCTTACGCCGTCGGAAGTCTGAAACTCCACGTCCTTGAATTCAGCGCCAAAATCGGCGGGCGTCTCGGTCAATCGCCTGTCTGCGGGCCGAGTCCCCGCGCCCGTCACAAGTATTGCAAGCCCTAGCGGGAAGACTACGAAGATGAAAAGCAGAACGAGGACAAGAAGTGTTATGACCATGCGCTTGAGTATGCGCCGTAAACGCGAGGGGCGCGGTTTGTCGATTTCAGGCGCGGTCTCTGTCTTCATCCTATTTTGAATCGCCTTTCGCCGCTTCGCCTTTCGGCTCTTTCATTAATAATATACAGGCAGCGGCCATAAGCGTCACCACTCCGCTGAACAAACCGACGGCTCCGTAGCCGAACCGGTCGTATAGCGAGCCGCTCACGGCGGTCGAAAGCGCGATGCCTATCTGCGAAGCGGTATTGCGCACGGCCACAAAAGAGCCTCGCGCGCGGGTGGGCACAAGCTCTGTGGCGAGGGCTTGCAGCGGTCCCTGGCGAAACGCGAAGGCGAGAGCCGCTATGAGAAAGCTTGCAAACAGTAGAACTCCCCATCCGAATCCCGGTATCACAAACAGCATGGCGGCAAGCACGAAGGTGCTCAGTATCGAGACTGCGCGTTTGCCTACACGGTCGGCCACGTGTCCCGCTACGAGCGCGCCCGCAAGCGAAGCCACTCCGACTACTATGAAGACGAGTCCTACCTGGCCGGTCTTCAGGCCGAAGTTTTTCGTCAGCCAGGAGCCGAGATAAAAGAGGAACCCGACGAATCCGCCCGACACGCAGAAGGCTGCCGCTATGGCCGCTATGCGCTCGCGGCCTTCGAATGCCATCCTCACCTTATCAAGTCGTCGACCGGTCCCGGCCAGTAAGTTCTGCTCCTCAAGCAAGTGTTTGTCTTCGGGCAGCAACGCCGCCACGAGCATGAACGCGACTATAGAGAGCGCCCCGAAGAAAGCGAAGCTCACGCGCCAGTTCTGCCATTGCGCAAGCAGCGATGCGACGGGCACTCCGACCACGAGGGCGAGAAAATATCCCGCCTGCACCACGCTCATCGCCACGCCCCGCCGCTCATAGGGAAAATAGTCCGCGACGTAAGCAATAGAGCATGTGGAAAATACGCCTGCGGCAAACCCCGTCAATACTCTCGTCGCGGCAAGCAATCGAGCGTCTTCTATAATGGCGACTATCAAAAGCGACAGCCCGAACAGGACCGATGCGTAAAGCAGAAATCTGCGCCGTCCGAATTTGTCGGAGAGCGGGCCTATCAGAAGCGCAGCAGCGGCAGCGGCGAGCGCGTAGGCCAGCCCCATCATGCCTCCTATGCGACCGGCTTCGATGCCGAACTCTTCGGCTATGCGCGGAAGCAGGGGCGAGATCATCTGATTGTCACTTGTCCCCAGAAAGAAGATCAGCAAAAGGATGGCCATCACAACGCCCGTCCGCGTTGAGGGCTTTGCGTGCGCGCTCGCGTCTATATGGTCCGGTTTCGGTATTGCCATTCCCTTCAAGCGATGCTAGAAGAACGCCCGCGCGCCTGTCAACACGCGCAAGAGCGTACCGGCAGGCTTTTACATGAATTTACATTTATCAGCTATCAGTCTTCAGCCATCAGCTATCAGACCGGGGGCGGGGATTGGAGTTATCAGCCATCAGCTATCAGACCGGGGGCGGGGATTGGAGTTATCAGCCATCAGCCATTAAACTGAAAGCTGAGGGCTGAGGGCTGAAGACTGATAGCTGAAGGCTGAGGGCTGTGTTATGAAATTGACCATACTTGGATCCGGGACGGTCGTGCCCGACGGGGCGAGGAATTCAGCCGGGTACTTCGTCGAATTTTCCGGTGCGCGCGTTATGCTCGATTGCGGCGCGGGGACAGTTCATGCGCTATCGCGCTACGGCCTGCCGTGGGAAGAGATGACGCATCTTTTCATAAGCCACTTTCACGTAGACCACGCGGGCGAACTCGCTTCGCTCTTCTTCGCCTTCAAGTGGGGGATGCGCGCCTCGCGCACCGAAACCCCACTCACCTTGATCGGCCCGCAGGGGCTTGACCGCGTTATGGATGGCTTGAAACATGCTTTCGGAGAGAGGCTCTTCGAAACGGAATTCCCCGTCCATCTGCGAATGCTCGCGCCCGGAGAGCGGATAGAGATAGGCGAGGGCGGCCGGCTTTGTGTCGCAAAGACGCCGCACACTGAAGAGAGCCTCGCAGTGAGAATCGAAAGCCAGGGCCGCTCGCTCTGCTACACGGGCGATACCGATTACAGCGAAGAGTTATCCCGCTTCTTCAACAAAGCGGACCTGCTCGTTTCGGAATGCTCCTTCCGCGAGCGGCGCGAGGGCGTCGCACATCTTGCCGTCAAGGATGTGGCAAAGATAGCCGCAGATGCCGAGGTCGCCCGCCTCGTAGTGACCCATTTCTACTTCGACGTGGATGAACGAGAGTTGAAGCAAGAGTTGGAGAGCGGCTATTCGGGCGAAGTGGTGATCGGCAGAGACGGGATGAGCATAGAAGTTTGACTCACGGGCAAAAAACCAGTCAAGGGAAGACCTGGCTCCCGCGGCCTGAAGAAAGTCAGACCTCTTGACTGCGAAGGCAATATGCCAGCTATTCAGGCTATTGTCCATTATAAATGGTAGCTGCCTAATGCGGTTTCAGACCTGCCATTTATTATCGAGGAATTGCAAGCACAAACGCACGAGACCGTCCTTGCCGATGTAGCGGTTGCGAACCGAGGCCAGGGCTTCGAAGTTGTACTTACGGCAATAAATCTTCACCCGGTCGAGCGTGGCCGGGACGCCCTTGACCGAGATTCGCGCGCCGCCCGCGCTGACGTTTTCCGTGACCGTTTTTGCTCGCTTGACGACTTGATTGGATTCGTCCAGGCATTCTATTTCGACCCCTACCGCAAGTTCCACGCGCGGCTCCCTGCGACGGTCTACACCAGCCCATTTTTGAGAGCGGAACGTAGACCAGGGCTTGTTGAGATAACCGGCAGGCGGGTGCTCACCCAGGAACTCAAGCCCTACGACCCGGACGCCGTCCTCGGTAGGCTCGACGCGGCGCACTATCGCGTAGACGCTATAGGCAGGCTCGGAGTGGCCATGCTTTCGCATCTTCACGGGCATAGGCAGCACAAGGTGCAACACCATCCCCGGCCGCACGTATTTGCGCATATTGAGACCTATACCCATCCAGCTTACATCTATAGTCTTGGTCATCTCCTGCCACTTGCCCGCTTTGCGATCGTGACCTGCGACGAGCGCCGGTATCGAGAGCTTGAATCGCTGACAACGGCGGCGGTCCACGCCTTCTTCTTCGGCAGACAGCTTCGTGAATACCGGCTGATGCGATTGAGGAGTTCGAATATGGATCGTCCCCGACGGTCTCACAGAGGTCTGGGCCGTGTCGACATCGGTCGCTTCCGCGGGCTGACTGTCGGGCGCGGTAAATTGATCGGGTTCCGGTATGTTTATAGGCAAAGGCACAGGGTTGCGGCGATTCAACGACTGGTCATACTCGCTTCTTTTGTGAGGGGTCGTGAGCACGAAAAATGCCTGCGAGACCTTGCCGAATGCCTTGTCTATCCTCATTAGCATCTCGTCGGTCACGGTGGCCCTCACTTTGTAATATGAAGGGTGAAGAGATGCGACCGCATTATGGTAAGCGAGAATCACATCCTGGTTGCTGGCCGAACGTTCCACCCCCAGCGTCTGGTAGTGATTGGTCGAGCGCTCTATGCGATCCAGAAGATACTCTATCTCCAGGTAGTAAGAGTTTATAAGCTTTCCTGTGTTCCCTCCGATAGCCAGCGGCTTAGGTTGTGTCAATCCGCCCGAATCGCTCATGAGCATACCCCAAAATAATTATGTTTTTTGCATACACCTCTTCGGGGGAAGAAGCGAACTTTATCGAAAACTGGTCACATTATGAATCAACCTCCGCATTTGTCAACGGTGTTGTTATCCGGGGGCAATCGCTCACCTACCCGCACAGGTTATACGAGCGTACACTGAAGGGAAAATCGCTTCGACCGGGAGTGAAAAAAGTTTCGGCGCTGCAAGCGAGCGCAGTAACCGGTCGGACGTAAGGAGTTTAACCGCGCTGATTTATGGGCACGTACTCTAATCCGCGCGGGCCTATGTATTCGGCGCGCGGGCGTATGAGCCGGTTGTTGTCGTACTGTTCCAGAACGTGCGCGGTCCATCCCGATATGCGGCTGCAAGCGAAGATAGGAGTAAAAAGGTCTGTGGGTATGCCGAGCGCGTAGTAGGTCGAGGCCGAATAGAAATCCACGTTAGGGTTGATGTGTTTCTCGCGCATCATCACTTCTTCCATCTTGCGCGACATCTCGTACCATTTCGTCTCGCCCGTGCGCTCGCCCAGCTTGCGCGACATCTCGCGCAGGTGAGTGGCACGCGGGTCTTCCGTGCGATAGACGCGATGGCCGAATCCCATGATCTTCTCTTTATTTGCGAGAGCACGCTTGACCCAGGCTTCGACGCCATCGAGGCTGCCTATTTCGAGCAGGTTCTTTATTACGCCCTCGTTGGCCCCGCCGTGCAGCGGTCCCTTGAGCGCGCCTATGGCCGATACTATAGCCGAATACATGTCCGACAACGTCGCGGCGGTCACGCGGGCCGCAAATGTTGAGGCGTTAAGCTCGTGATCTGCGTGCAATATGAACGCGACATCCATGGTGCGCGTAGCGACCTCGTCGGGAAGTTCGCCGCGCAGCGTGTAGAGGAAATTGCCTGCTATCGAGAGGCCCTCTCTCGGCTCCACAGGCTCCTGTCCGTTGCGCACTCTCTGGAAGGTGGTCACTATGGTCGGGAATTTGGCCGTGAGTCTTATAGCCTTTCGCACTTTGGCCTCGCGCGAAGTGTCCGCGCCATCGGGGTCGTAGAGCGACAGGGCCGAGACGACTGTGCGCAGCATATCCATGGGACCGGCGTCTTTCGGAATCGCGCGGATGAGTTGTTGAATCCCTGTCGGGAGTCCCGTTTCGCGGTTCAGTTGTTCGGTGTGAATTTCAAGCTCCTGACGGGTAGGGAGTCGCTTGTTCCAGAGGAGGTAGATGACTTCTTCGAAGGTGGCGCGCTCTGCGAGGTCGTGAATATCGTATCCGCAATAGATCAGTCGCCCTTCCTGTCCGTTGACATCGCTGATTTCGGACTGCGCGGCAACGACTCCTTCGAGGCCAGCCTTTGCGACGTTGGCTTCACTCGACATCTTGGTATTCCTTTCAGCTTGTGGCGTTTATCAAGCAGCATATTTCCGGCGCTCGTGGCCGATATTCAAGAATAGGCTACACCCGTTTGTGTGTCAACGATGCGGTAAAATCGGCGACACATTCTCACCAGCCCATAGCGCAGCCGTCTTTGCGCGGGTCGCTTCCGCCCATCAAGACGCCCGTCTCAGGATGAATCAGAATTCCCTGATAGCCGCCGAAGCGGTCCACCATCGTTGTTAAAGAATGGCCCTTGATCGTGAGCAAGCGTCTGACCTCCACTCCTATTCCTGATTCGAGTCCGAGGCGTCCGCCCGTGTGACGGAACCTCGCCGCCTCGCCCGCTTCCTGAACGTTCATGCCGAACTCCACGAGATTCAGAAATACCTGAACGTGAGCCTGCGGCTGATTGTCGCCACCCATGATGCCGTAAGAAAGATATGGCTTGCCGTCTTTCATCACGAACGCGGGGATGATCGTATGCAGCGGCCGTTTGTGCGGCTCGACACGATTCCATACGGCAGGGTCGAGGCTGAAGCCCGCGCCTCTGTTGTGCAAACATATGCCCGTATCCCCGGCCACTATCCCTGAGCCGAAAGCGTCGAAGAGGCTGTTTATGAAACTCACAGCATTGTGGTCCTTATCGACCACGGTCAGGTATATCGTATCGCTCTGCTCGGCCTCTCCGGGCCGGTACTGGCGCGCCGCTCGGTCAGGATCGATAAGCTTGCGGCGTTCGGCTGCGTACTCTTTCGAGAGCAATCGTTCGAGCGGAATTTTGGCGAAATCCGGATCAGCTATGTAACGCGCGCGATCAGCGAAAGCAAGCTTCTTTGCTTCGACCAAGAGGTGAAGATATTCGGCCGAGTTGTGGCCGAGGGCTTTGAGGTCGAAGCCTTCGAGAATATTGAGCATCTGCAAAGCGGCCATGCCCTGACCGTTGGGCGGGAGTTCGTAAAGGTCATAGCCTTTGTAATTCACGCTGACGGGTTTGACCCAGGTGGACTTGTGATCGGCAAGGTCTTTTGCGGTCATCACGCCGCCTTTGTCTCGAATGGTCTTCACTATTTTTTCGGCAATCTCGCCTTTATAAAAAGCGTCGCGCCCGGAGGCTGCGACACGGCGAAAAGTAGCGGCGAGGTTTTTATTGAAAACTATGTCGCCGTGCCGAGGAGCGCGGCCGCCCGTGAGATAAGTTTTAGCGGCCCATTCGTCCCTTGCGAGTCTTCTCTCTTCGGACTGCCATTGATTGGCGATGATCTCTGAAACGGGAAATCCGTTTTCGGCATACTCGATGGCGGGGGCGAGCACATCCGAAAGTTTCATACTGCCGAACTTCTCCATAAGCGACACCCACCCGTCGAGCGCGCCGGGCACGGTGATGGCGTCGACGCCGCTATCGGGCATGGCGGTGTAGCCTTTCTTTTTCATGTAATCGAGATTCATCGCGTAGGGCGCGCGGCCGCTTGCATTCAATCCGTGAAGCTCTCCGGTCTTTTTCCAGTAGACTATGGCGAAAGCGTCTCCGCCTATTCCGGTCATCAGAGGTTCCACGACGTTGAGGACTGCGGCTGCGGCAATGGCTGCATCAATGGCGTTTCCGCCCTGTTGAAGTATGCGAAGCCCTGCGGCTGTGGCAAGCGGCTGACTCGTCGAGACCATACCGTTACGCGCAAGGACGGGAGAGCGCGTGCCTTTAACGCTGCGGGCATTGCGGTCCTGCCCGGCCACTATCATCGTCCCGAACATGAAAACAGCGGTTAAAAGAATCGCTATCGAAGAAGTGAGCAGTGTATGGCATTTGAGCATTGTTGCCTCCTTTCGGGCCTAGCTCCTGGTTAGGCGAGACATTTGATTTGGAGTGCTGCGACGATAGAGTAATACCCTTTGTCGCAGCTTTCTCAAGCGGTAACAAGTCACCGCGATGCTTTCGCAGAAGAGAGATTGACCGCAACGAAAGAGTAATACCTTTTGTCGCAGTCTGAAAAGCGGTGACAAGTCACCGCACTCCAAAGTAAGTTCCTCACTGAGCCGCTGATTGCTTGTGGCGTTCGAGGTAATCCACAAGCAGGTTGCTCATCACCTTGATACCTACGGCGACGCTCGTGTCGTCCGCGAGAAAGGTCGGGGTGTGATGGCCGCCCGAAGTAGTGCCCGGCTTGACCATCCCCAGGCGATAGAAGAATCCCGGTACGACGTTGGAAAAATATGAGAAGTCCTCGCCGCCCATCGTCGGAGGCAGCACCTTCACGTTCCCTTTGCCGACCACTCGTTCAAGGGCAGGCAGTGACTCGCGCGTCAGGGCCGGGTTGTTGATGACGGCCGGCACGCCATGCTCATAACGGACGACCTCGAAGCTGCCGCCTGCTGCTGAGGTGATGCCCTTCAACAACTCGTGAAATTTCTCCTCGATCTTGCGGCGCACCTCTTCATTGTAAGTTCGAACCGTTCCCGAGAGCCTCACTTCGGCGGGAATTATGTTGTGCCGCTGCCCGCCGTGTATCGTGCCGACCGTTATGACGCTCGGTTCGAGCGGCGAGAGGACGCGCGATCTTATGGTCTGCAAAGCGAGCACGAATTGCGCGGCGGTGACTACAGGGTCGACCGAAAGTTCAGGGGCCGCGCCGTGCGATTGCTTGCCTATGATCCTGACCTCGAAGGTATCTGTCGCCGCAAGCGCGGGGCCTTCGGTGTAGCCGACCTCGCCCACCTGCATTTCGGAAAAAGTATGCAGTCCGAATATGACCTGCGGGCGGGGATTTTCGAGCACGCTCTCGGCGACCATCATCTTTGCTCCGCCCTCTTCGCCTGCGGGCGCGCCTTCTTCAGCCGGTTGAAATATGAACTTGATCGTGCCCGGCAGGTCCGCCTTCAAAGCCGTCAGCACGGAAGCGACGCCGAGTTGAACAGCCGTGTGAATGTCGTGCCCGCAGGCATGCATCACGCCCACGTCCTGGCCGAGATAGGTCGCGCGCACAGTCGACTTGAAGGGCAGCGGAGTATCTTCGGTCACGGGCAGCGCATCCATATCGGCTCGCACGGCTATCACAGGGCCGGGCTTGCCGCCTTTGAGAATAGCAATGACGCCGTGATGGGCGATGCCCGTTTGCACCTCGAACCCGAGTTTCTTCAGATGCTCGGCCACGAGGCGCGCGGTCTTCTCTTCGCGGTTCGATAGTTCCGGGTACTGATGAATGCGTTGGCGAAGGGCGACTATTTCGGCCTCCACTCTGGCCGTTTCACTCTCTATGCGTTTGCCCCAATCCTGCGCCACGAGCGTCGAAGGAAAGAGCAACAGTGCGACTGTGAGACGCGCTATTAATCCAATTGTTTTCATCAAAACTCCTCTCGTGAAAGTAGTTTTCAGAAACAAAAGGCGAAAGGCGATCTGATTACCCCATCGCCCTTCGCCTCTCAAATTCTTTGCTCCAGAAAAAATTTAAAACCTGTAGGGGCGACCCTCTGTGGTCGCCCCTGATTTCCTTTCAATGAACGTTCCCGCTATCGGCCCTGGTTTCTCTTCAATGAGTGTCCCCATCGCTTTCCCTCGCTCCCCTTCAATGAGGGGCGACCACAGAGGGTCACCCTTACATGAACGCGTGTTCTCTAAGGCCGGTTCTTGAACTTGTCGTAAAGCTCCGTGTGTCTGTTAGACAAACTCACGGGCTGTCCGTTGATGAACATGTGCTTTACGTTGGTTTTAAATTCAAGAGGGTCGCCGTCTGTGACTATGAGGTTTGCGATCTTGCCGACCTCTATGCTGCCAACGAGATTGTCTACGCCGAAGATTTGCGCCGGATAAATCGTAACAGCCTTCAGAGCTTCTTCCTTCGGCAATCCGAAGGCCGCCGTCGTTCCCGCCTCATAAGGGAGGCTGCGCGCATAAGCCGCGTCGTTGGATTGAAAGGCGAACTTCACGCCCGCTTTGTGCAGCTTGCCTGCAAATGAAAAGGTCTCATCGTAATCGGCGTCCTCGCCGCGCGGCAGGTCCGTCGACGGGCCGATTATCACGGGCACGTTCTTCTCTTTCAGCAAAGCGGCGACCTCCAGAGCCTCGTCGGCTCCGCGAATTATCAGCTTGAGCTTGTACTTCTCGGCAAGCTCTATTGCGCCCTTGATATCGGCGGCGCGGCTTGCCGACATTATGACAGGCATCTCGCCCTTGACCACAGGGACGAGGGCTTCGAGCACGAGGTCCGTGTCGCGCGCAGGTATGCTCTTGTCTCTGGCGCGCGCGTCCAGGTATTTGGCATAAGCCTGAGCGTCTTCGAGTTTCTTGCGAAGCGATTCGAGCCGCTCCCGCTGCTGACGGCGCTGGTCCTGTCCGCCCTGCGGAGCGAAGAAGCCGAAGCCGCCACGTCCTCGCCCTCCGACCGAAGGGTATTCCATAGCCATGGCGACCGATGCCTTGAGCGCCATCTCTTTCCAGGTCCATCCGTCGAGGTTTATCAATGCCGCCTGTCCGGGTATGAGCCGACCTCGCGGACTTGTCATCACGGTGGTCGTGCCGTTTGCGCGCGTGACGGGGATTATCTCGCTGTGCATGTGAACGGCCACTATGGCCTTCATGTGCGGGTTGAAATCGCCAAGCTCGGTCATGTCCTGCGTCTCGCGTATCGAGCCGATCTCCGTCAGCCCTATAGTCGTGCCCGAATCTATCAGGCCCGGATAGACCGACATTCCTCGCGCGTCAATACTGCGGGCGTTTCCGGGCACCGACACGTTTTCGCCGACGGCGGCGATCTTGCCATCGCGAATCACAACGGTGCCGCGCTCTATGGTCGCTCCCGTGACGGTCACTATCCTCGCATTGCGTATGGCATAGACGCCGTTCTGGGCCTCGACGCTGCCGAAAGGCCAGAGCGCCGCTACCACACACGCCGAAATCAGCAGAACCGCCGTTCGCTTCTTCAAGAAAGTATTCAGTCTTCTCATGGTCTTCTCCTTCTGCTCTACTCAACGCCTTCCGGCATCAATGGTGCTCTTACTCCTTTACCAATTCTCTCATCACCGCTCAGAGTTCAAGATGGCGGCTTGCCTGATTCGCCACTGCAACCTGAAGGTTGAACTCTGAACATCGCCGCTCACCGATGGTTATGGCCTTTAGGATCGTCAATGGGCGGTCCCTCGTCCGGCGTCTCGGGTCTCTCCGGTCCCCTCCCGCTCATCTTCTTTTCGCGCTCGATCAGGTCTTTCTTCTCTTTGGCGAGTTGCTCGCGCCGCGCGATGTCCGCCTTGCGGTCGAAGTAGACTTCGCCTTCGATGAGGGTCATCTCAGGCCGCGAGTAGACGCTGAAGGGATGTCCGTTGAAGATCGCAAGGTCCGCGTCCTTGCCCACGTCTATGCTGCCGACGCGATTGTCTATCTTGAGTTGAATGGCGGGATTGAGCGTGACGAGCCGCAGAGCCTCTTCATCGGTCAGGTTGCCGTACTTGATCGTCTTTGCGGCTTCCTGATAGAGACGTCGCGCGAGGTCTGCGCTGTCGGAGTTGATCGAAGTGACGATGCCCTTGTGCAACATAATGGCGGCGTTGCCTGGAATGGCGTCATAAGCCTCGATCTTGTAAGCCCACCAGTCGGAGAAGGTCGACCCGCCCGCTCCGTGCGCCGCTATCTCTTTGGCCACCTTGTAGCCCTCCAGAACATGCTGGAAGGTCTGAATCTTGAACCCGAACTCATCGGCCAGGTTGATGAGCATAAGTATCTCGTCGGAGCGATAGCAGTGCGAATGAACCAGCAGCTTGCCGCGAAGAATGTCGGCTATGGCGTCGAGTTTGAGATCACGGCGCGGCGGGAGAGGTTTCTCGCCGCGCTTGATTGCGGCTTCGTACTCGTCCCATTTCTTCATGTACTCGCGGCCCTGAACGAAGGCTTCGCGAATGGTCTCTTCGACGCCCATTCGGGTTGCGGGAAAGCGAGCCGATTGGCCTGGGACTGTGGGATTGCCGCGCCGTTTGGGATTTTCGCCGAGCGCGAATTTTATCGTGCGCGGCATATCGGGAAATATCATCTCCTCGGCCGACTTGCCCCATTTCAGTTTCAGAATGACGTTCTGCCCGCCTATGGAATTGGCGCTCCCGTGCATGGGGTGTATCGTGGTGGTGCCGCCCGCCAGTTGGCGATAGATGTTGATGTCCGTGTCATTTATCACGTCGAGGTTGCGCACCATAGCCGTAACGGAGAGAGCCCCCTCGTTGATCGCATCGAGCGCCGTGTGAGAGTGCGCATCGATGAAACCGGGAGTGACATACATGCCGGTCGCATCGATGATCTTTGCGTTTGGACCGGCCTTCACATCTTTGCCTACGGCGGCGATCTTACCGTTGCGGATCAATATCGAGCCGTTTTCAATCGTCCCGTGCGAGGCCGTCATGATGGTCGCATTGCGGATCAGCGTCTCGCCCGAAGAGTTCCCCTGTTGAGCCTGCGCCGCGACGACGAGCGCCGCGACCAGAACGAATAAGAAGACTGTTTTAAACCTTTTCATCGCTATCTCCTTGTATTTGATCACCTGGGCGTTCGCGTGCCGGTGAAACCGAAGCTCGTCCCCATAGCGCTCATGGTGCCGCGAATAGAGTTGCCCTCTATCGTGCCGCTTGCGGAGATGGGAATTTGCTCGCCCTGAATGTTGGCCGTGTACTCGTAGGTCAACTGGTTGCCGCTGATATGGCCGGTGACGGGGAACGTCCCGAAGGGCGAAGAGATTTCGCCGCTCACGGAATCCCCGCTCTGCCTGAGCGTCAACGTCCCCTCCACCTCTCCGTTTGGCGAACTGATGGTTATAGACCATGAGCCTGCGGCCATTCCGCCGCCACCGCCGGGACCGCCTCCGGGTGTGCGCCCGCCCGGCCCGCGCCCGCCGCCCGACGCAGCCGGGGCTTTCACCGTATAAGGCTTGCCGTCGACGAAGACATGTTTGACCTGAGTCTTTTTATCGAAGAGGTCGCCGCTCGTGACGACGATGTTCGCTATCTTGCCCTGTTCTATGCTGCCGAGTTGTTCGGCTATGCCGAGTATCTGCGCAGGGTAGAGGGTCATCGCCTTGATGGCCTCATCTTTCGGCAGTCCCGCTTCTATGGCGCGCGCGGCATTTGCGAGAAAGTCCTGCGGGCGCGAAAGATTGCCCGACTGCAAGGCGAATCGCACTCCCGCCTTACTGAGCGCGCCCGCCGATTTCGGCGCATTGGCCCGCCCGCGCAACACTCGAAGAGACTCGGATTCAGGGTCATCGATATTGGCCGGGCGCTGAGGGTAGTTGAGGCTCACGAGCACCGTCGCGTTCTTCTGTTTGAGCCAGTCGGCTATCTCGTAGCTCTCGGTGCCGCCCGCTATCATATACTTGAGCTTGAACTCTTCGGCCATGGCGACCGCGCGTTTCATCTCACGAACCGACTCGGCCCAGAAGATGACGGGCAGTTCGCCGTTTATTACGGGCTGCAAGGCTTCGAGCGATTTGTCTACCTGCGGGCGCGTCACCCCTCTCTTGTTGCGGTTATAGCGCGCCCACTCTTCGCGGTAATGCTGTGCGTCGAGCAGCGATTGGCGCATGTAAGCGAACACGCCGAGCAGCGAACCCGGATAGGCGCCGCGCGCGGTGTTGAACCCGACGTTGAGCGAGGCCGGGGACTTGAGTATGAGTTTTTCAGGCTCGTCGCCGCCGAGGTTTATGATGGCGCTCTGTCCCCGGAACAATCCCGTGCGGGACGCGCTGAGAGCCGTCGTGACGCCTGTGCTGCGTTGCGGGTCGAAGGTATCGGCTGTCACCTTCAACTCGTCTGCGGCCATGAGTTCAGGTTGCAATCCCGGCGGTTCGGCCTCTTCGGAAGCGGCAGCCGGTCCCGCGACGGCCGGAGGCCCGCCCCCGCGCCCTCGGCCCTGAGTTTGCGGAGCGGGTGCCGAGATGCCGAGGCTCGTGTAAGAGTCTATCAATCCGGGATAAACCATCATTCCCTTTGCGTCGATCACGCGGGCATCGGCAGGGATGGGAACGTTTGCGCCGACCGCCGTTATCAGGCCGTTGCGGATGACGACCACTCCGTTGGGAATAGTCGCCCCCGTGACGGTCACGACCGTTCCGCCGGAAATGGCATAAGCATCGTCGCCGGACCCGCGCGCCGCAGCCCCGCGAGTGGCCGCCCAATTCACAGCCGTGAGGGCGAGCGCCACCGCGCAGGCGAGCGTAAGGTAGCGATTGTTCTTCATGATCTAAGCTCCCGTCATCTAAAAAACGCTATGATTTGATTTTTCCACTGTGGGATACGACTGCGTAATATATCCTAAATCGCTCCCAAATCAAAGGGGAATTCTTCGACTGCGGCCCAGCCCAGCCGTCAGCTATCAGCCATCAGCCGTGAGGGCAAGTATTCAACCACAGATAACACGGATGACACAGAAAATATCTGTCACCGTTCAGAGTACGAGCTTTAGCTTGCCTGATTCACCACTGCAACCTGAAGGTTGAACTCTGAACTTTATATCCGTGAAATCTGTGTAATCTGTGGTTCGAAACTTTTGATCCCTTCATCCTTCATCCTTCATCCTTCATCCTTTCAACCACCCCTGCCCCCTGGCGTAATTCATGGACAGCCCCTGCCGGGAAAGGACCGAAGGACTCGCGTTTTCCGCCCGGCCATATAACGACTACTCGCTCTACCGAATCCGCCTCGCTCAACCCGAAGTGTACGCGCGGGTCGTTGCTCGACAGATAGCTATAAGCGCGCTGGACCGGACGCCAATGGTTCTTGCCTGAGACGGTTACGCGCACCATCGCGCCAATTGCGTCCAGATTGTGACGATTGATTACGCGAAACATAATCCATCGCCCCCGGTCGCCCACTACATTTTTGAGCAGGCGCGCGCGCCCGCCGTTGTTGACTACAAGGATGTCTATATCACCATCCCCGTCGTAGTCGCCAAATGCAGCGGCCCGGCTGTTTTCGATAAAAGAATCCGCCGTGCCTCCCTGTGGCATGATCTCCTCGAAGCGGCCGTTTTCCATACCCCGGAATAATTGATTGGGTTCGGCGAAAGGGTCTTCCGCAAGCGGCGATTGTGTACGGCCCACACGTCCGTTGACCAGGTATACTGCGCGCGGGATGAAATGACAGTTTTGAGTAGAGATACCATCG
>JAKEHD010000493.1 GCA_022615215.1 Blastocatellia bacterium | reverse complement strand
TTCAAGGTTTTTCCAGTGTCGGCAACGGCTGACCTATCACTTCGCGCTAAATGTTGTCAAGAAAGGCGCGAAAACTGAGTCCCACTTTTAATCACACCCAATGGATGAGTCCCGGCGGGCCGATTGACGAGGGGTGCGCTTGCGGCCTAAGATCGACCGCGTATGGAGGGTAGTCCTGACTCGTTGAGCGTGAACCATTTCAACCCTGAGCAAGCGACCGACACGGTGGCGGTCTACCTGCACGGGTTCGCATCGACGCAATCGGGCGAGAAGGCGCTTTATCTTGGCGAGCGTCTCGCTCGCGCAGGGGTAGCCTACACGACGTTCGACTTTCGAGGTCACGGGAGTTCGGGCGGGACGATGAGAGACTTGACCTTGACCGGACTGCTCGAAGATTGCGCTCAGGTCATAGAGCCGCTTGAAAGCTGCTACTCCTCGATAGTTCTGATAGGTTCGAGCATGGGCGGAATGGCCGCCGCCTGGTACAGCGCGCTCAACCCCGGCAGGGTCGCGGCAAACGTCCTCCTCGCCCCGGCATTCAATTTCGTCGAATTATTGATGGATCAGTTCGGGCCTGAAGGCGTGCGAGAATGGGAGCGGCGGGGGGTGATGGAGTTTCAAAACGAATACAGCAGCGGAGAACTCGACTACAACCTCGTGCGCGATTGGGCGAACTACCCTCTCTCGGAACTGATTTCGAGATATGCGACTCCGACCCTGATAATTCACGGCCTCAGAGACGAATCGATCAGCTACCGCCGCAGTCTGGACTTCATCGAGCGCGCTCGGTTCCCCGGCATAGATCTCATTTTAGTGAAAGACGGCGACCACCGCTTGACCGCGCAGAAAGAGAGACTCGGCGATTGGATCGTAGGCTACCTGAGGTCAGTCATCAGCCATCAGTATTCAATCTGAAAGCTGATAGCTGACAGCGGTTCATTTATGAGCGGCCGTATCGCTCAGGGAATTGGATTCGCGCAGCAGGCTCGCGGTCTGGCGTATCTTATGTTTATCGAGCAGGTGGCGCAGGCTGCGAACGGACATGTTGAGTATCTCGGCCGCGCGGGTCTGGTTCCCGCCCGTGCGTTGAAGCGCGCGGATTATGTAATCTTTTTCGAGTTGCGCGAGATAGCCTTCCAGGTCTATTCCCTCTTCGGGCAAATCTATGTCGGTGATCGTGCGAGGCTTGTACTTGAGTATCCGGTCGGGCAGGCGCTGAGGCTGAACCTCCGAGGTCGGCTCAAGGGCGGTGGCGCGCTCTATCGTGTTTTCAAGCTCTCGCACATTGCCGGGCCAGTCATAACTCTCCAGGTAACGCGTGGTCTCTTCGGAAATCGAGAGCTTGGGACGCCCGGCCGCGGCGCTGTACTTTGTGAGGAAGTGTTCCACGAGGTCGGGAATGTCTGTGCGGCGCGCGCGCAGCGGAGGCATCTCTATGGGTATGACGCTTATGCGATAGTATAGATCGTTGCGGAACGTGCCGTCTTCGACCATCTGTGACAGGTCGCGGTTTGTGGCGGCCACCACGCGGCAATCTACGGAGATTTCTTCAAGCCCTCCGACCCGGCGTATGCATCGCTCCTGAAGCACACGCAACAGCTTCACCTGCATGGCGGGAGTCGTCTCGCCTATCTCGTCCAGGAATATGGTCCCGCCTTCTGCGGCCTCGAACAATCCCTTGCGATTTGCGACCGCCCCGGTGAAGGATCCTTTCATGTAGCCGAACAACTCGGATTCGAGGAGCGTTTCCGTGAATGCGCCGCAGTTGATGGAGACGAAGGCTGCGCCGGTGCGATCCGACAGATTGTGGATGGCGCGGGCGGCAAGCTCTTTTCCTGTGCCCGACTCGCCCGTAATCAATACGGTGGAGGCGGTGGCCGCGACCGTCTCTATCATCTGGTATACGGCGTGCATTTGAGGGGAGCGACCTATTATGTTATCGAGCGAGTTGCGCTGGCGCAGTTCGCGCTTGAGCAAGACGTTTTCCTGGCGCAGGTGTTTCTTTTCAAGAACCTTCCCCACGGTGACTTTCAACTCTTCGACATCGAAGCCGGAATCTTTTATTACGAAGTCTTCGGCTCCGAGTTTGAACGCGCGGCGGGCGGTGTCCACGGTGGCGAAGGCCGTTATCATTATGACCATCGTCTCGGGCGAAATCTCGCGCACGCGTTCGAGCAGGTCTATGCCGTTGATGTCGGGCATCTTCACGTCCGAAATAATCAGATCGTAAAGGTTCTGCCGAACGAGTTCGAGCGCCCGCGTGCCGTTTTCGGCCGTATGCACTCCGTAGCCTTCACGTTTCAGCACGAGTTCCAGCAACTCTCTCATGCTTCGCTCGTCGTCAACAACTAAGACCTTTTCCATGACTTCCTCCTGAGGTCTGAAAGCCGAAAGTCGAAGGTCGAAGGTTCCGAACTTTCGACTTTCGACTTTGGACCTTAGACTTATCGGTTATGTATATAGCGGAGGAAAGAGATGTATCCCCCGCTGCCTGAATTATCAAATGCTACTCGCCACTGCCACAGGAGAAGGAGCATCGTGCATGGAATCGGGGTCGGAGGGTAGTCCCGACTCGTCGCGCGTGACGCGACCCGATGCGGGCAGTTTGATCGAAATTTGTGTCCCTTTTCCAGCCTCGCTTTCGACGAGTATCTTACCGTTATGATCGCGCACGAGTTGATAAACTATCGCCATGCCGAGACCTGTGCCCCCGCTCGAAGAGTTGAACGGCTCGAACAACCTTTCCTTCTGCTCGCAACTCATGCCCTTGCCGGAATCTGAGAAGGTTATAGTAACTTCGCTTCCGGGGTCGGCTTCGAGCGTCACGCGAAGTTCTCCCCCGAAGGGCATGGCCTGTATGGCGTTGCGCGCAAGGTTCCAGAATATCTGCCTTATCTGATTGGGGTCGCCGTTATAATGCACAGGGTCTTCGGGGTATTGTTCGAGTACGTGATGGGCCGGCGTAAGTTCGGGGCTGTTGCGCAGCAAGGCAATCGTCTCCGAAAGTATGCTCGAAAGCTCGACTAGCGCGCGCTCGGTGCGCGGCGGGCGCGCATAAGTCAGAAAGTCCGAAACTATACGATTGAGCCGGTCGGACTCGCGCAGGACTATGTCCATCAATTGCGATTGATCGGGCGAGAGGTCGAGCTCGCTCGCAAGCACCTGCACGGACCCTCGCATGGAGGCGAGCGGGTTTCGGATTTCGTGCGCAAGCCCTGCGGCCATCTTGCCTAGCGCAGCGAGTCGCTCCTGCCTGCGCACCTCGCGTTCGAGTTCCATCACCTCGGTCAGGTCTTGAAAAGTCAGAACGTATCCGCCCGAACGGTCGGCTTCATCCACAAGCGGCGCGACCGAAAAACCGAGGTGGAGGTCGCGGCCGTCGGCGGTCCTGCATCCTATATCGAAGCGGGGCAACCTGGAACGTGTGCGTATGGATTCGAGTCCCACTTCGATCTGTTTCTCTATATCGCCGAAGATCGTTTCAACGCTCTTGCCCCGCACGTCCTGCGCTTTATAACCGGTTATCTCTTCGGCCGCGCGATTGATGGTGCGTACACGGCCTTGCAGGTCTGTCGTCACAAGCCCGCTGCGCATGCTCTCTATTACGCGATCATTGAACAGACGGTTATCGGCCAGCTCTCTCGTAGCCGTAGCAAGCTGGGATTCGCTGCGACGCATTCTCTCGGCCAACTGACACGACAGAACCACGACGGCGAATATCGCCATGAGGTTGAGCGCGAAGAAGAATTCTATCCGGGCTATCGCGTTCGCCTCATAGAGCGGCCACCCTTCGGCGCGAGCGATCATGCCCGATATGGTGAGCAGGCTCGTCCCGGCATAGAGCACCCCTGCGAAGGAGCCGAGCCAGCTAATCCCCATACGTCCGAACAGCATGCTCGCGGCGGGGATTATCAATAAATAAAGCGCCAGAAAAGGCGATTCCACATCGCCCGTGTGATAGACCAGCCAGGTGACTATCAGGATGTCGAGCGACAACTGAACATATCCCTGCACAAGGTAAGGAATCCGTGTGCGCAGAATCAGGAAGTGGATGGCTGACACGACGATTACAAACGTAGAGCCGATGGCAAGGACGGGGATGAACGACCGCACGGTCCCCTGCTCGATCAGCCCCAACGCCACCAGCAGCGCACCCATGATGGCGAGCCGCGAGATCATCAACCATTGAATCTTTCTGCGCATATCGTCCGCTGCGTTCAGGGGTCAGGACACTGATCGTCCTGACCTCTTATCGTTCTTTTCAAGCCCCACTCGGGCGACTCTGTAAAATCGGGCGAAGCCCTACTGCGCGCGACACCCGGCGCTTCCGGCTTTCAATATCCTTAACGCTTGCTGTCGAGTGTGCGTCGTAGAGGCATCGGGAATGCGTCACCGAATATATCACGCACGGCAACACGGCTCAAGTATCAGCTATCAGCTATCAGCTATCAGCTATCAGCTATCAGCTATCAGCTATCAGCTATCAGCTATCATCTAGATGACTGACGGCTGACGGCTGATGGC
>JAKEHD010000492.1 GCA_022615215.1 Blastocatellia bacterium | reverse complement strand
TTCAAGGTTTTTCCAGTGTCGGCAACGGCTGACCTATCACTTCGCGCTAAATGTTGTCAAGAAAGGCGCGAAAACTGAGTCCCACTTTTAATCACACCCCGGAAAGGGAGAAGAAGTCCTATGATCCGAACCAGAGATTTACGACCTGAGACAATACCCAGGCAGGGAATACGAATCAATCGCGGGCCGATATTCTATTTCCTCAAAATTTATTGGATCGCTTGGAAATGGATTGTGCCGCAAAAGCTTGTGAGCCGATTGATGAGCAAATATCTGGAGACCGCCGGATCAAGGCGCTTCATAATGCCTCTGTGCCGATTGCTGGGCGGTGTAGAGCTGAAGCAATTTAAGCCAGCCAGCGAAAGGCAGTGGTATAAAAGCTTTCAGGATTTCTACACTCGGAAGCGAGCCACTGATCTTCCAATCGGCACAAGTAAAATCGCATGGCCTTGCGACGGGCTTTTGGCCGCAGTCATTGAAACCGAGGGCGAGTCATCGCCCTCGATACTCGTTAAAGGACATCTCCTCAAAGCAAACGCGATATTTGGGGCTGAGATCGATGCCACCACGCCATGGATTGTGAACATTTATCTGGGCGTGATGGATTATCACCGCGTTCACAGCCCTGTAAACGGCATTGTTATCAAGATCGACAGGTTTCACGGCAGACTTGAAACAGTCAATCCGATTTTCTATCGCGAGCCATTTCAGCCGAGCTTCGTCAACGAGCGGGTGGTCTTGACCATTAGAACCGACGACGGAGCCCTGATGCATATGGCTATCGTCGGCGCGGCATTCGCCGGTTCGATCATCTTGAATGACCTTGTGCTCCCTGGCGCACGGTTGAAATCAAATCAGGAGATCGGGTATTTCAAGCTTGGCTCGCAAGTTTGTATGACCACGCCGACACCGCCAGACAAGATAATCGGAGACACTGTCGCAGTTGGGTCTGCTCTCAATGGATCATCCTGAGGAATAATGATTGCAATGCTTAAACCTGCTCAATCTTAGCTGTATGAGGGATACTACCGGTTGCCGCTGTGATCATGGATGATAGCGAGGTAATCGCATAGTGGTCCGCATACATACACCCCCGGAGAGCAAGAGCGGCAGCAAGGCTTTCCGGGCAAACAACAATCCAAGAGATGAAAAGGAGCAACATCATGAAACGTAAACCTTTACTCATTGCGTCGCTCATAGCGGTTGTGTGTGGCTTGGGCTTCTATCTTGCCTATTTGGCAGGCCCGCATATTCCGTTGACTGAAGCTTATGTTCATCCTCAGATATCGGCTGAGGATTTCCCCGGTATTACCGTAGAGACGGGGAAATATACGATACGAGCACAATACCGGCTTCCCGGAGATTTGCACAACGGACTTGCAGTATTCGGTATCCCTGAAGGGAGTCTGAGTATGGTCGAACTCGATTTCGCTTCGGGGTCTGTAGAGTTTGACCACAGCAAGGTGGACTTTGATGGCCTCGAAGAAAAATTCGTCGAGTTGACCAAACAGTTGAAAGCCAGTGGGAGTGTAGACCCGCAAGGCGCATCGCTTCCGCTCACAGAGAATTTGGCAAACAGCGCTTGCGCACTACAGATTAAGGTTGATTCGCCAGAGTTGAGCTTTGTTGCAGACAAAGGAGGCTCCATGACCCTGCTCAGGGGATTTAGCTTGAGCAATCCGGTGATGGAAATGCCGGGCCGTGGCCTGATGACGGCACCCGCCAGGGTCGGAGAGTTCTCGACAATTTATAAAGAACTTGGCAATCTTCCATTCGCCAAATCGATTAGCATTATCGTGACTTCGGGCATCACTAGAGTGGTCAATCCATTCAATGTGACCGTTGAGTCGACCGGAACCTTTGTGATCAAGGCAGAGGAGTAAGGAACGGATGCAATAAGTCTGTCAAATGGATGCTGCAAAACTGAAAGTCGGGCTCTTGATCACTGTATTCAGTTACGGGGTGAAGAAGGGCTGGCGACTGGTTTCCCGCTTATTTCGCAGCAGGTCATGGGCGACTCGGCTATGGCCTGCCTGGGCGTTGTAGGGGGGGGTTTGTGCTTTTTGATAAATACACAAACCCTCCCGTTTCTCACATCGCCATCTGTCTTGAAACAGGTCGTGACCAGGCGAAGGGCACGATAATGCAGGAAATGCACCGTGCTTGAGCTTTGGTGGCAGGAATCTCGGTAAAACTAATGAAGGATCACAGCACAAGTTCCGGATACATACCGGCATTTGAGATAAAACTTCTGACGCCGCTCTTTGAGCCGCTCTTGCAAGCCACGATCCCATACAGGGTTAGAACAGCACCTATCCTTACAGCCATCAATGAACGGGTCAGGCGTCCGCAAATGCTACTCGATATAGGTTGCGGCGGTGGTTTATTGCTTCAAGAGATTGGTCAAGTAGCCGATGACCTTATCGGGATTGAAATAGACCCTGACGCACTCGTTCTTGCTGCCAGAAAACGGATCCCCAACCTCTCTCTGATTCACGCCTCTGCCGTATCCGTGCCTCTTGCAAGCCTGAGTATTGACGTGATTGTAAGTAGGCTTGTCTTTCACCATTTGACAAGACAGGAAAAGGAAGGCGCTCTCAAGGAGATGCACCGTGTGCTTATCTCCGGCGGCTTGTTTGTGCTGGCCGACTGGGGGAAACCTCGTGATCTGATTGACCGGATTCTTAGTTTCTCTGTGAGGGTCAGTGATGGGGATAAACGCACGATAGATAATCTGAAGGGACGCCTGCCATATCTCATGCAAGAAGCAGGTTTTACTGACATTCGAGAGACAAGTATTTCTCGAACACTCTTTGGAACGTTTAAAGTAATCACTGCCGTCAAGGTCTGAGGAGAGCTTGGGCCGAGTAGCAGGCGGCAGGCGCATTTCCGGTTCTCAAAAATGACGGACCAGGGTTCTTCGAAACCGGTTAGATAGCAGATGAATAGCAGATACTCTGAGGAGACATTGAGACCTGATGCAAAGGCGACCCAGCGGGTCTATCGGAAACGCGCGCGCCGATATGAACTGATCCATCACATAGGAACCCGGTTCCGTGACACGACCTGGCGTCAGGAAGTAGCGTGGCTGTCGGCAATCGAGAGCGGCGCTAGAGTTCTTGATCTATGTACAGGCACGGGCCTTTCTGCTATTGAGTATCTGAAAGTTTGGGAGGTGAAGGGTATCAGAGACCTCCGAATAGTCGGAGTAGACCACAACAATGAAATGCTTGCTGTGGGCAAGGAAAATCTGGCTCACCTTGGTTTAGCAGACAGAATCGAACTCGTTTTTGGAGACGCAATGGATATGAAACGGGGGCAGCGTGAAGAAAGCTATGTCTCATTCGAAGACTCAAGTTTCGACGCGGTGCTCTCAATGTGCGGAGTAGGCGAGATTGAAGAACCGACCTTAGCTTTTAAAGAGATGCTCCGAGTGGTCAAACCCGGCGGTCGAGTGGTTGTGATCGATGTACACGAACCGGTGAAAGGATTGACTTCTTTCTACACGGTTCAGCGATGGTTCTGGCAAACCATCGTCGTTCCCAATATCCTCAGGCGATTCTGGGGGGCAGGCGACCCAAGCGGTATGATTTATGAAATAGCTGAAACGACTTTTACTGACGAAAACAACCGCCAATGGGCATTCGAAACCCTCGTCCAGGTCGTTCGCACTGATAGCTGGTGGCTTTCTCTTCCAATCAACACGATAGGTATTTTCTGCGGGAAGAAGATTGAGCAGTCACTACATTCCAATCGTATAGGTGTTTAGGGGGGCTGGTCGCAAACTAAGTAGTCTGCAAAAAGTTCTTTGACAAAGCCTGTGTAAAAGACCGTGTTTTTCGGGCTTTTTTAGCATTTTTTGTCAACATTGATGTCAAGGAATTATCTGCTACCTACTTAGATTGCGCAACGAGTCGAGCTACGTTCTCGCATCCATTCACAAATGCTTCCGGCTATTATCCGGCATATTACGGCCAAGGCCCGGGACTGGCGCAAGATTGCCTTGAATATAAGGTGTGGCCAACACAGCCAGGTGCGCTCGAACGCGACCAAGCTTCAGGCGTTTCGCTCTCTCGCAAAGCCGCAACGGGGGCACTCCCGGTCGGGTGAATCGACCGATACCCTGAATCCGCATCCGGGGCAGGATGTCTGATTGATGCGCTTCTCGATGAGCGAGTACATAAACAACCCGGCTGCGCCGATCAGTATTCCGAGGATGATCCCCCATTTCATATAGTCTTTCCCGACTTCGAATGCTCGCCGGTCAATTCACACGCCCGACGAAGCGGGACTACCCTGCGCGCCGGCCGTTTTGGAATCAGCCATGCGCAGATTCCGATTGAGTTGCTCATCGCGCCGGACGCGCCATATCTTGCTGTCGAGGTAGTAGTGTACGAACGCGCCGCCCCAGAAAAAAGCCATCGCCAGGCCGTCGGGCGCGATTATAGTGTAGTGCGGTATGTGATAGGCCGCGCCGAACAAGAGCGCGAATCCTATGTAGTGCCAGAAGGTCTTGCTTATGTTCGAGGCCGCGCCATAATCGGTTGCCGACGCACGGCCGTACTTGTTGCGGTTGTGAAACCAGACGATGCGATGGTACTGAATGTTATGGTATATGGTGAGGGTCGCAACAGCAGCGAAAGCGCCGCCAGCAACAGGTTCGAGCATAAAAAGCACTATCCAGTGCATAGGAACCGCCGCCGCAAGCAACAGCAGTTTCGGGACGTTTACCGGCTGTCTCAGGTAAAGCCTCTGCGCCTGTCGCGCGATCAGCAACACGAGCGAGACGACGAAGGCGAAGAGCGTGAGTTTCTCTAACCACCAGAAAGGCACCGCTTGAGTCGGAAAGGGCATGCGAGTGGCCGCCGTCGGGTTGTTCATGAGGAAGTGCAAAAACGGGTAGGCAAGCCCCAGCAGTATGAAGGCCCTGTCTATGAGGTTATCGAGTTCGGCCAGGTCATCGTTCTTCTTTTTATAAAGCACCATGAAACCGTAGTGCTGTTTCACCAGGTGGTAATAAGCCCACACGGAAGCGAATGCGAAAAAGACCGGTCCCCAGGCGTCGGTGCCAAGCAATGAGGCCCGCCCGGCCAGCACCATTGCGGGTCCGAGCAGAAAGAGCGACAGGCTGCCGTAATACAATTTCGCTCGTTTGCGGCGCTCCTCGCGGTCGGCATAAGTTCGTGAGACCGTCCCGAAAACGTGAGGACCGTCGAATCCGAGCGCCCATATCCATGTCAGTATCGCCACCGACACTCCGAGTTTCAGGTTCGCAAACAACAGGGCGTAGCTTGCCACGACGCTGCCGATGAACCATATAAGGTCGTCTCTTTTATTAATGATCCAGCCCCGCGCGATGAGGGGGAGCTTTCCATCTCGAACCGCAGCCGTTGCCGATGCCATGTCTATCCCTCCTGCCCGCAATCAGGGGCGATCACTCTCCGTCGCGGAGAATCTTGGTCCGGGTCTTCAACATCAAGGATGAAACTCTTTACCACGCATCAAAGCAATAATTGCGATATGAATGAGAGTCAAAATATCTCCGGCATAAAATGCTCAAGGAGGCTTAGTCTATCACAAACAGGAACACTCTCGCCAAAATCTATTTCGCATTTCGGGAAGCCCGTTTTCATTAAACGGGCTTTCGGTCTGGCAGGAAAGAGGAGGTCGCCGCCTTTCTTTAATCCGGGAACCGGGCCTGGTAGTTCAGCGATCAATCGCCGGTCGAAAGCAGCCTTTCATCTCCAGCCGTCAGTTCATCAATACTCAATGAGAATCAAACACCGACTATTGACGGTAGTTGTAAATCTATAATAAAGTATTTCACTCGATATCGGAAGACGCTTATGGCAAATGTTTTCAAAATAGCGACGCGTGGCTTTCGTCCGACAAGCCGGGGCGTCAAGCAGGTTCTCGGTAAGCTGGAAGCCGAGGTGATGAACCTGCTCTGGCAGCAGCAGAATCAAACCGTCCTGGAGGTCGAAGATCGTTTGCGCCGCAGGCGTGAGATCGCCCATACGACTGTGTTAACCACTCTCGACAGGATGTACCACAAGGGGTATCTGCTTCGTGAGAAGCAGGGCAAGGCTTTCGTCTATGCGCCACGTTACACGCGAGAGGAATTCGAGCGGGGGATGGCACAGGAGGTATTAGGCGCGTTGATCGGGGGCCTGGGTGAGCCGGTATTGTCTACCTTCGTGGATTTAGTGGGGGAAGACAGCGCAAAGCTGGACCGGCTCGAAGAATTGATCCGGCAGAAACGACAGGAGCAGAAGCAATGAATGATTCGGTCTGGTCGCTTGTGCTCGCAGGTGTAGAAAACTTCATCCTTATCAATGGGGCGCTGTCGGTTCTGGCGTTTTCCGTAGCAGCTATCGTACGCCTGGTGGCGCGCTCTCACTCCTGGCACCCTTTATCTTTATCGCGCCTTTATGCTACTACGCTCGCAGTGCCGACGCTGGTCTCGGCGTGGCTCGTCTTTGCGTCGCTGCTGCCCGCAATGTGGCTTGGGGTGGACCGATGGGCGCAGCAGCACAACGCTCCTCATACGCTCCACCTGCTCAACGCATGGACCATTTCGTTAGACCCTGCTCTAGGCTATGCGGCGCTTGCATTCGCTTTGCTGGTCGCCGCTCTCTCAGGATATGCGGCATTCAGCACTTATTTCCGAATAGGCCGTATCATTCGCAGGCTGGAAGTTGAAGCTGAACCGGCCCCGCCCGAACGCATAAGGCAGGTTGAAAGCGCATGCAGGCAATATGGTATGGATGTCGGCCTGGTTGTGAGCCGTTATCCCTTCTCTTTCGTCTGGGGCTATCTGCGGTCAAAGCTCGTCATTTCAACAGGTCTGCTCAACGCTCTGTCTTCTGAAGAATTATCCGCGCTACTTGAGCATGAAGCGGCCCACCACGCGAGACGAGACAATCTATTAAAGTGGGGGTTGACGGTATGCAGGTATGCCTCGCCAATCTTCCCTCTGACCAACCTGCTTTACCGCTGGCGGAGCGAACAGGTGGAAATGGTATGCGATGAGGTTGCGGCCAGGCGAACAAGCTCTCCTGTAGAGGTTGCAGGAGCATTGGTGCGGGTCAAGCGCCTTACACGCGCCATAGCACCGCACAGAGTACAGAGAGTAGAATCAGGCTTCTTTGGCGAGGGCGGCGAGAATTTCGAGCATCGCGTCATGCGTATATTGTCTTTGGACGAGCAAACAGAAGCAAGAAAAGTAACTGCGTTATCCCGCTCCTGGGCAAGGCCCGCCGTTTGTGCAGGCTTGG
>JAKEHD010000491.1 GCA_022615215.1 Blastocatellia bacterium | reverse complement strand
TCTCTGGCCTTTATGACTTCTACTCGCATTTCCCGAAACCGTAAGGCGAACGGCGACAGGCTGTGCGCTTGTTCCTTTGATTTGACCGTATGCAGGAAGAGCAGGGAGCAGCAGGAAAATTATCAATATGATGAGCTTGGGGGACGTTTTGCTTCGCTTAACAGGGGACTTTAAAAAGAGACACGGAGACACGGAGACACGGAGACACGGGGAGAGGATTCGCCGCGTCCCCGCGTCCCCGACTCGTAGTCGAGTCAACCGTCCCCGCGTCGGCGAAGGGGTCCTCTGTGGCCACCCCTTGTTGAATGCCATCGAGGGGCGACCATCGTAGGTCGCCCCTGCAGGACGTTCAAATCTTTTTCTAAAACGGGGAGTAATTTTTTACAACTCCTCTCGCATGTACGGTCAATCCGGGCGGGATCCCTGTTGCTGTCTGTAGCTGATCAACATCCGCGCAAGTTGTTTGATCGAAGTAGGACGCGCGCCGCGCGCGAGGTTCTCTGCGCCTATCTCGAAGGCTATACGCCATTGCTCGAACAGGATTTTATAAGCGTCGAAGAGTTTGATCTGTGGGTCGTAAATGTGCGTGGCTTCTGAGGTGACGCCGTTAAGCTCTATGATTTTGAAATTCTTTCCTTGTTCGAACTCTTCTACGGAAGGCGTGCGGATATCGAACCTGCCAAAGTGGAAGCCCTCTATCCTGTGGCTGATTCGGTCGATAGCCTCTTCGAGCGCGTCGGTCTTGATGCGGCTCCCGTCGAGAAATATGGCCCCCCGGCAATGCGTGCCAATCTCGACCAGTTGCACTCTTTCGCCTTCGCTCGGAACTTCCCAAAGGCGGTCAGCCTGCTTGTTGAAATAGAACCGCGCCATGCAGACCGCCCGCTCGTCTTTGAGAATCAACCGCTCAAGCGTGCTTTCGCCATCGCCCACTACGACCGGAAACAGCTTTTCTGTGATTGAAAAGATTCGACCTCTCTCCTCTCCCGGATAGCGATAATAAAAGACCCCGAATTCGAAACCCGGAACGTGTTCTTGAATGATGGCGTCTTCGCCCGCGCGACGCAGATAATCTTCCAATTCATCTTTCGACCTTACGACCGCTACGCCCGAACCGCGCTGCCCTGCGTCGGGTTTCAGCACTACGGGGAAGCTCAGATTGTGTTCAGACATAAAGGCTTCAGCGCGACGCGTTCGTTCATCGGCCTCAAGCGATGCGAGGAGGAGCGACGCCTTTGCGATGTAGCCATTAGTCAGAAACGATGAACGATGAATGATGATATGATTCACCGGAGTTCTATGTTCCGCGTTCCGCATTCCGCATTCATCATTTCCCTGAGATAGGCCTTCGAGTATCGCTGCTTTCGATTCGCCTATGAAACCGCCGCCCGCAGCGATGCCTGGGTTTGCCGCCGTGAAGACGGACAGGCCGCGATGCTTCAACGCAAGAAAAAATACATAGAAGAGGACCGGCGGATAAAAGATCCAAGGCGGCCAGAACTCCCATCGCCTCTTTCTTCGCCACGATGAGACGAGCAATCGCCGCCCGCGATAGCTCGCAAGCGAGATCAGTAGTCTGGCCGCGATATAGACAACAACGCCCGCGACCAGAATTTTGATGAGCGCGTTCTGTCCTGCGAATAAGGTCGAGCGGATCACCTCTCCGCCGAGCGCCGCAGATAGCCCGACGAGCAACGGGGTCCAGACGACTCCGGCTATCAGGAAGTAAATGGAGAACCAGAAGAGGCTCGTGTTCAAAAGCCCGGCCGCGAAATAGGTCGGCAGCCGCATCCCCGGCACGAAACGGCTCGCCGCGATGACGGGTATCCCGCGTCGGGTAAACCAGGCCGAGCTTCTCTCTACATCTTTTTCCCGAATGAACCACTTCAGAGGAGCGCGCTTGAGGGCTGGGCGGCCCAGGTATCTTCCGGCCAGAAAGAGCAGAACGTCGCCCACGAATATGCCTAAAAAACATGCGAACGCGCCGAACAGATAGCTGACCCTTCCCTGCGCCACCATCACGCCGACGCCTATCGATGTGAGGTCTTCGCTCACGAGCGTCGCGGCTGCGATCAATCCGAGCAGGACGACCGCCGTGATGCCATCAGCCTTCGGCACGCTCGCCGGGTCGAAAGGAAGAGCCGCGGAAGCCACCCGCGCCGGGTCAGCGTTCGCTCGCGTAAGCGCCTGCCCGCTTTCCACTCGGTCAAGGAAGCGTTCGAGCGGCCCGGCCAGTATCTCGGCATTCGTGAAAACGGTGAAGTGGTTCTCGTCATTCAAAACCAGTTCGCTTTGAGGTGTGAGGCGATGATGCTCGATCGCCGCTTCGACCGGCACCAGCACATCCTCTCTGCCATGCAGGATCAGCACAGGCACATTCAAACGAGACAGTATGTGGCGCAGGGGTCGCTGGTCCGTGTCGAAGAAGTTGCGCGCGTACTCTACGCTCAACATCGCATCGTCCAGCCAGCCCATGTGCGGCACTCCTTCGCTGAGAAACCATAGCCCCGCCAGTTGAAGGCCGTGCAAAGCGTGGTTCAGATGATAATCGCCGAGGAGTTCCATCTCCTGCACTCCTATAGAGGAGAGCAGGGTTATGGAAGTGACGCGGTCGGGCGCGAGGTCGGCTATTTGGAGCGCGACCCCGCCGCCCATGCTGAAGCCTACAAAGTGAGCGCGACGGACATTCAACTCGTCGAGGAGTTGAATCACGTAATGCGCGTGCGCACGAATCGAATAATCGGGAACGTTGCGCGAGGAATTGCCGAATCCCGGAAGGTCGGGAATTATCAAACGGTAATTCTTTGAGAGAGAAGGAGCAAACCCGTTGAAATCATTGCTGCTGCCGGGGCTTCCATGCAGGAGCACCACGACAGGAGCGTCCCGGTTGCCGCCGGGGTTATATTCTCGATAAGACACACGCACGCGCTCATCGAGAATTTGCTCGCCGTCGACCGCTCGCGCCATAATCGCGCGGAAACCCTCCCTTACGGTCGGGCTACCGAAGGGCGCGGTGTGCGCGGTGTGGTTTGCGGCCCGGACCAGATGCGAGATCACAAGGAGCGCAACGTAGACGGCCGCGATGAGCCAGCGCAAGCGACCGCGTCGCTTCGGGCCGGGGACGCCTGGCATAAGAAAGAAATCTTTATCAAGAAATAAATCTTTATGCGGGTTTTCTGTCTTCGATTCAATCAT
>JAKEHD010000490.1 GCA_022615215.1 Blastocatellia bacterium | reverse complement strand
TGTTTGAAAAGATGCTCGAAAGAGGATGATAGTGCATTAAAACTGAGACCTGCAAAGCGAGCCTGCGCGTAGCGCTTAGTTCAACGGCAGTTGGGAGGATTCAAGAAAGAAAGAGCCATCGCCTGTAGGCAGGACTTTAACTCGCCTCCAACTTCCGCCTGTGGGATTACGTCCGATTTTTGGGAACCGCACCCACGGGAGTTCACGGCTGAAGACCCACTCGCGCGATCAAATCTTTCAGGCGCGCATCCGAACGTAGAGTGTCGAGCTGCGGGTCTTTCAGGTAATTGACCAGTATCGTATCGCGGGCCTCGTATGCCTTCTCCATCGACGCGAATGCGCGGTCTTTATCTCCCATCCCTGTATGAATGAGCGCAAGGGCGAAGGGCGAGATGTATTCCCGCTTCGCGCGCTCCTGCAATTCCTCCAATATCTTTCGCGCCTCTTCTCTCCTGCCCGCCATGCCGTATATGTGACCGAGCGAAGCTTTGAAGAGAGCATAACCGCCCGAGAGAGAGATCGCCTTTTGCGTTTCCTCGATAGCCTCCGCATACTTATGTTTCTGCTCATAAACCCTGCCGAGGAAAAAGTGGTTCCTGTGAAAGTCGGGGTCGGTCTCCACCATTTTTCGAAGCTGTGCTATCGCCTCATCATAACGGTGCGCGTGGTATAAGACCCATCCCACCTCGCCGCCTATTATGAGCGAAAACGGGTCAAGCTCGGCGGCGCGTTTCATCGCTTCTAAAGCTTCATCGAGTCGGCCGAGCAATACAAGATTTTCGGCCTGCCACTGATAAGCCGTCGGATAGTTGCGGTTCAACTCAATGGCGCGCTCGAACTCTTTTTGAGCGCCCGCAAAATCCCATTCGAACTCTTTTTTGACAAGCCCCAGCGAAGCATGCGCTTCGGCAAGCCGCTCGTCTATTTCAAGCGCCCGAAGAGCGGCGGCCCTCGCGCGCGGCATGCTCTCTTGAGGAGGCGTGCTGCTGTAGTTCGAGAGCAATCCGTAGCAATCCGCAAGCCCCGCGTAAGCCAGAGCGTAACTTGGGTCTTTCGCAATGGCCTGGTTGAAATAGTTTATGCCTTGCTTCAAGCCCTCTTCATTGCGCATGTTCCAGTAATAGCGCCCTTTCAAGTAAAGCCTGTAAGCTTCGGTGTCTGCGGTCTCGCGTTTTGCGAGCCGCTCGCGGTCTTCGCCCGTAATCCTGACCAGAAGCCTCTCGGATATTTCGTTGGCTATCTCTTCCTGCACGGCGAGCAGGTCGGTCAGCTTTCGATTATACCGATGGCCCCATATACGGCTGTTGTCTCGCGCATCGATCAACTCTGCGCTTATAAGAAGCTCATCGCCAAGCTGAGTAATACGTCCCATCAACACCGCTTTCACATTCAGGTCGCGCCCAACAGATTGCGAATTCGTCAACTGTCCCCTGTAACGAGAGACCGAGTTGAACGACATGACTTTCAGGTTCGATATCTGTGAGAGCCGCGTGATGAGGCTATCGGCCAGGCCGTCTGAGAGGTACTCCGCATCGGGGTCAGAATTGGTATTGGCGAACGGCAGGACCGCCACCGAATCTATCGTCCGGCTGCCGCTCGTGAAATAGATGATCGCCGTCACTGCGATCAAGGTCGCTGCCAGAATTATAAGAGCCGCCCGGCGGTGCCTTCTGTGCAGGGGTGCAGGGGGTCGGGACGCCGACAATAAAATGTATTCATTCTGCGGTTCCGGGTGCTGGGGCGTTTTGAAGGATGAGGGATGAGGGATGAAGGATGAAGAGACATCTTCACTCCGGTTTTCATCCTTCATCCTTCCGCCTTCATCCTTTCCGAATCGCTCCCCTGCTCCCCTGCTTTTTATTTGGCGCGCCCTAGTCGCAGGCTGCCGTTGATATCGGAGGCCGAAATGGGTGTGCCGCCCTCTCCTATGCGGGCGCGGAAGTTCGAGCGGTCCATCTTGCCCTGCACGGTCATGGTCATCGGCATATCGGCATACACGCCGCCGTTTATGTCCCTCACGTCCAGGTCCGCGTTCAGGTCTTCTGTGAATCGCAACTCGACCCTGCCGTTCACATCGTTCATGCGTATCCCTTTGTTGCCGAGCTTCGTTACGGTAATCGTCAGGCTGCCGTTTATATCGTTGGCCTCGGAATAATCGGCCGCCTGCGCTATCTCGACTGCGCCGTTTATGTCGTTCAGGTGGACCGAGCCTTCGAGCTCGCCCACCTTGACGCGGCCGTTTATGTCATTCAAGGAGAGCGAGACCTGGCGAGGGAGTTTCAAAGTCACGCGCTGATGGACCCTCACGCGCCTGTGCTCGCGTTCGTCCTCGCCGCGTATAGTCAGCGCGCCCTGAGTGTGAGTGACGATGACCTTTCGATAATCGAGTTCTTCGCGGGTCCGGGCCGACCGGACTATGTTGACCTCGGCCGTGTCGCCGTAATGGGTTTCAATCGCGACCGAGCCGTTGATGTTATCGATTACCACGCGGGTGCCCGCCGAAAGCTCATAAGTCTGAGCGACCTCATCGCGCTCGCGCAGGTCGTCTTGATCGCTCGCAGATGAAATGAAAGCCTGCGGCGCGATTGCAAGCAAGAGCGCCGCGAAAAAAGAGAGCACAGCAAATCGGTACTTCATCACTCAATCCCCTTTCATTATTGATAAGCGCGGCGCAAAGTGATGCGTCCGTCGCCGGTCTTCAATGTGAGCAGGTTGCCACCGCTTCCTATCCTCCATCGTCGCACGCGGCTCGAAGGGTCCGTCTCTTCCATAACGGCCAGGCCCTGAACGGTTATCGATTCCGAATCGGTCTCCAGAGTGGCATTGAAATCCTCGGGCAGGCCGAGCGAAATCGAACCGTCGCCCGTGCGAACCGCAAGCGCAGTGAAGCGGCCGTCGAGAGTTATTCGACCGTCGTTGGTCATAGCTTCGGCTTCGCCGTCGAATCTCGTGATCTCTATGCGCCCGTCGCCAGTACCGGCGCGCACGCGGCCTTGCCCGCCCGTAACCGTTATAGAGCCGTCGCCGGTCTTCAATTCCATCTCGCCTGCGACCCCCTCGACCTGCAAGGAGCCGTCGCCCGACGTAACGCGCAGGTTCGCGTTGCGCGGCACGAAGGCTTCGAATCGCACGTTGGCCCAATCGCGCCCGTCATTGTCGTAAGGCCTGTCATGCTCGGCGACAGCGGAGACCTCGCCGCCGTTTTGTTCGAGGCGCAGGCGAATCGTGCGAAGGCCCGCTTGGGTGCGCGCCCTCTTGGTGGCGGTGATAGCAACTTCGGATTTATCCCACGTGCGCACTGCGACAGAGCCGTCGAAAGTTTCAAGCCTGACCTGCGGGATGCCGCTCGTGGGAAAGCTTCGGGTCTCGGTTTCAGTCACGTGTCTGTTGTCGTAGATTCGCTCGCGTTGCGGTCCCGCGCCTGCGAGGGCGCTGAGGGCCGATACAAACAACACGGCGACCGCGATAAACATTCGTCTGTTCGTCATACGGGTTGCCTCCTTTCCTGAACTCTCTCCTCGGAAAATGTCCGACAAGCTGCCAGCTTGTCGATGGCTGCCGGTCGCACGATTAGCGAAGCGGACGACAATCTAGCAGATTGTCGGACATCGGGCGCAGCCGTTTTCATGGTTTCAGGGCGACACATAGCGTCATGAATGACTCCTCACATTCGGCAGCCAGCCGTCACATACCGACGCGACCGAGTTTCACGCTGCCGTTCACGCCGCTGACCGATATCGACGGGCCGCCCTCTCCTATGCGGGCGCGGAAGTTGTTGCGGTTCAATTTTCCTTGCAGTATGACGTTAGGCACGTCGGCCTGCACGCTGCCGTTTATGCCCGATACGTCGAGGTCGGCGTTCAATTCATCCGTGAAGCGAAGGTCTACGCCACCGTTTACGCCGCTCACATGAATGCCCTGTTCGCTGAGGCGCGATATGGTCATTGACACGCGCCCGTTGATCCCGGAAAGGTGCGAATAACCGACCGCGTGATCTACGGTGACGCTGCCGTTTACGCCGCTCACGCGGACGGGACCGTCAACCTCGCCGACCTTGACCCAACCGTTTACGCCGCTCGTCGCAAGGTCTATATGTCGCGGGAGCTTGAGCATAACGCGCTGGCGGACATTGGCGCGGTCTCTGTGCCGCTCTCTGTCTCTTTCGGTTTTTATCACGAGCCGATTAGGCGAGTATTCGATCTCTATCTTTTTATAGTTGAGATCCTCGCGGTTACGTGCCGAGCGCACTATATGGACTTCGGCCGTATCGCCGTAATGAGTCTCGATGTCGACCGTGCCGTTTATGCCCGACACCTCGACTCTAGCGCCCGGCGCAAGTTCGTAAGTCTGGCGAATCTCCTCGCGTTCCGGCAGGTCGCTCGGTTCGCGCTGGCCCGAAGCGAGCCAGGGAATCGAAGCCGATGACGTAAGCGCAAGGGTCGCCATCACTGCAATCGCTAGTAAAATCAATCTGGTTTTCATCTTCACCTCCGCAGTTGAATTGGCGGCTACACAGACTGAACACCTTTATCGTCGACCCGGCGCGCGCCAGGTAAACCAGTCAATCGTCGTGCCGCCGCGATAATAAATCTTAAATCTTGAAGCCTCTGAATTTAGCCTCGTAGCGAAGCCCTGATGAGGGCTTTCATCCGTCCGGTTCCGGGACTCCCCTTTATCGAAATCGAGACCCTACACTCACTTACATCGATCAATCGAAGCCGCCGTTCCCTTGATGAGCCTGACCGACCCGCTGAAAGAATCGAGCGTTATCTTCGCCCCTCCGTCGCCGTAGCGGCCTATTATGCGGCGATTGATCGGGCCGCCCCGCAAAGGCGTTTCAAGGCGGAGCGGGAAATGCGTCTCCATCTCGCCGCTATAGTTCGAGAGCGTGGCGATGAAACCGGGCGGGTCGGGTTGAATCGTCATCCTCACATCGCCCGAAAGAGTCTTCAGCTTGTAACGGCCGCTGGTTCGAATCGATCCCGTGAGCGTCACATTGCCGCTCGACGTGCCGGCATCCACATCGCCCGCTACGCCTGTCAGAGTGATCGAGCCGTTGGAGCTCGTCGCTTCGGCCCGCCCCTTCGCGCAATCTATCTGTACATCGCCGGTCGTCGAATGCACGCGCAGATCGCCTCCCGCTTCCCTGACCGTCACATTGCCGTGCGTGGTTGCCAAATCGAGGAGACCACCCACACTCTCCGCCCATACGTCGCCGTGTGTAGTCCTTGCGATGAGTTCGCCCTTGACTCCTTTGATAGTGAGATTTCCGTGAGATCGGTTGACCCTGAGCGAACCGACGCTGCTCACTCTCACATCGCCGCTGCCGCTCGTTATCGAGACTGCCCCGTCGATGCCCGTGACTTCGATATCGGCCCGCTGGCTGTTTATAGACTCTATATCGGCATAGCGGGGAAGCCTCACGTCGAGGCGGATATCGCCCGACCGTCTCCTGGCCGAATAGGGAACCGATAGATATATTCTGGAGCGCGAAGACTCGCCCGACACCTCGATGGGCACGGACTCCGCTCCGTCAATAGCTTTCGCCTCGATGGTGTCGCGGTCCCATCCGGTTACGACTATCGCCCCGGTTCGGTTGGTCAAAGTGACCTTGCCGCCGCGATCCAGCTTCATGCTGACTTGACCGGCTTGAGATGTGCCGCCTTGTACACGGGTGTTCTGCCCCGGCCCGGATTTTTTCCCGGAGACCGGCCGTTGTGCGCCTGCCACAGGGCATAGATTTACGGCGAGGGCGATCACTAAAATTATGAGAGTTCTTCCATTCATAAAATCGTTATCTTCGACTGCCCAAGAAAGAAATCTTTATGCGCGCTTCACTCGTATTTCAAACTCAAGGTGTGAGGGCATAGAGCAAGCAGATTAATTTCTGGCCATCTCTCTCAGCACATCCACTTTCTTTGCGTAAGCGGTCAGCATATATTGCAAAGCTATAGGGTCATCAGGGTTCTCTCTGGCGGCCCGCCGTGTCTCAGCGATAGTATGGTCTATATCGGCAAGGGCCGCGTCGAATTGCGCTGCTACAAAAGGGTCTATCCGCGAACGTCGGCGCTTGACATCGCGCGCGAGTATTGCAATCGCGGCCAGATACTTTTGCTCGGCCTCGCGCACGAGTTGCTCAGGCGTCGGCTCGCGCTTCACCACTCTTTGCGGACGCGGCGCAGGCTGAGTGCTCTCGGCCTTCTCAGGCTGCGGCGTTGTATCAATGTCAGCAATTTTATCCTTGCGGTCTTTCGGATCATCGCTTTGATTCGCATTCCCGTTGCCGGTCGCCGATGTGCCGGCGTTGCTATTACCGGTAGCAACGATACTCTCCTGGGTAGCAGGCTGATTCGATTGCAGATAGCTCATCACAACAGCGGTCAGGGCGACCGCGATCAGCACGAGCGCAACCGCAAGCGCGGGGCTGAAGCGCGGAGTCGAAAGCAGTCCCGCGAACCACTTGAGGGAAACCGGTTTCCTTTCGCGGAGCCGTGAAACCTGATCCGGCGAGATTGCGACCTTCTCCGCCCGAATCCTCTCCTGCACCGACGCCCATATCGCGGGCGTCACCTCGACATCGCGCCTGTAGTGCGCATAGAGTTGTTGTTCGCTGCGAACGCTATCGCAAAAATCCGCGCACTCGCGGCAAACCGCAAGATGATCGCTTACGCCGAGGGCGGTCTGCCGGTCGAGTTCGCCGTCCATGTACTCTTCGATTATCGAAATATACTCTTCACACTTCATAGCCGACACCCAGATAGGGACGTATGCGGCGGCGCATCTCGGCCCTCGCTCTATGCAGATCGGTCTTGAGCTTGGGGATAGAGAAGCCTGTGATTTCGGCTATCTCCTCGTAGCTCCGCTGCTGAAATATCTTGAGCGTAAAGACCATGCGCTTGTCTTCGTCCAAAGCGCCGAGCGCGTCGCGTATGACGCCGTTCAATTCCTTATTCAACAACTCGCTGTCGGGAAGCAATCGGCCGTCGCTCATCTCCATGACTCTGTCGTCTTCTATCTCCACCTTGCCGTCTTCCCTGAAACGGTAACGCAAGGACTCGCGCGCGACATTTTTGGCGATTCCAAACAGCCAGGTCGAAAGCTTCGACTCATCTCGCAGGGCGTTCAGATTCTTGTAAGCGCGCACGAAAGTCTCCTGAGTCAATTCCTCGGCCAGCTCGCGCTGACCTACCATATCATAGATGAAGCTTATAATGGGACGGGCATAGCGGTCGAAGATCAGGCGAAAAGCCTCATCATCGCCGCGACGGGCGCGTGCTATCCATTCTTCAGAACTATTCATCAAAGTTCCGGCGCGTCCGCTCGGCTGGCCCACCAGAGTGCTTGCCTCCATCATCACCACTTCCATCCTCTGTTCAGTCAGTAAGTGGCGGACGCTCGAAAAAGGTTGCAGTTTCAAGAGGAAGACTTTTTTCCTCAATCCGGGCTGCGAAAAAATCGGAGCCGGAAAACCGTGTGACTTTTAAGGTACGACTCTGCTGATGCGCGCGTTTCACACTTTCATCGAAGCCTGACCGGTCGCCGGTCTGGCCCGGCTCAGGCACCTGCTTCATAATAGTCGCGCAGCGCGAGATTTTCTGGTAGTAATCTTTTGCGAGCCACTTGCTCACAGTGGTCAGTGGTCAGCCATCAGCCGTCAGCCATCAGTCTTCAGTCTTTGGTCAGCGGTCAGCCATCGATCTTCAGTCACTGGTCTGACAGCTGATAGCTGATCATCTTATGAAAGGGATTTTCCTATGATCGAAGAAAGATTGGATTTACTGCGAGAGGCGCTGCCTTACATTCAGCGATTCAAAAACGACATATTCGTCGTCAAGCTGTCGGGCAAGATCACCGAAGATCACGAACATCTCAGTTCGCTCGCCGAAGAGATAACCCTGTGCCAGCAGGTCGGGATTCACATAGCGGTCGTTCACGGCGGAGGCAAACAACTCTCGACCGTAGCCGAGCGCCTCGGCATCGCCCAGCGCATAGTCAACGGCCGCCGCGTGACAGACGCCGACACGCTTGAGATCGCAAAGATGGTATTCGCAGGGCAGATCAACCTGGATATACTCTCTGCGCTCAGGGGCGCGGGCGCTGAGACCGTAGGGCTGTCCGGGATCGACGGCAATACGATTCACGCACGCCGCCGGGAGATTCAAAAAGTCTTGAATCAGGAGACGGGCGAAGTCGAGATGATAGACTTCGGCCATGTGGGCGACATAGTCGAGATCAACACACGGCTGCTCAGGCTGCTCCTGGACAACGGCTACATCCCCGTGATTTCATCGCTCGGCGCGGATGAGCGGGGCAACGTCTATAACATCAACGCCGACACCATAGCCGCGGAGATAGCCGCGCATCTCAAAGCCGAAAAGCTCATCCTGATGACCGATGTGGATGGCATAATGACTGATCGGGACGATCCTTCGACTCGCATATCGCGGCTCACGGCCGAAGAATGCGACCGGCTCGTGCAGGACCGCTTGGTATCATCAGGGATGCTCCCCAAGATAGCCGCCATCGCGCACCTGATACGCCGTGGAGTGCGCAGCGCGCACATAATAAACGGCTCGAAGCGCAACGCCCTTCTGCGCGAAGTATTCACGGACGAAGGCGCGGGCACTATGATAACGGAGTGATTGCTTATGGCATGTTTGCCAATATCATCTTCTAATCGAGTTTCACGTCGAATTTCTCTCCGCAATGCGGGCAGGTCACGTGAATTCGTTTATGCAGAAAAACGGGTATTCGCATCCTGCCTCTGCAATGACTGCAATTGATTATGGTCTTACCGGGCTGCGATTGCGCCTCGCTCTTTGAATCGCCGGGACCGGAAAAGGAAGCGCCCCTTGCCTGTAGTCTTCCGCCTGCGGATAGAAAGCGGCTTTGCATCTCGTGCAGACCAGAACCCGTTCGCCTTTCGAGATCGGGATCAGAGGCACAAAAAAGAGCGTAAAGAACTTCGTCCATCTGCGCTCCTGCATATCCGAGAGAAGGCCGCACCTGCCGCAATGCTTTCGCACCTCCAGTCCGCCCTTCACTTTGAGCTTTATATCTCTTATGCCGAAGATGATGAACATGATTTTTGCAACCCCGCGCCCGACCGACAATATGCTTGCCCGATCTGCTTTAATGCATTGCGCGAATGCGCCACTCACAGATCTTCACATGCTGAATCTGAAGGTTATAGTACCAATGACCCTTACAGGCACGCCGCTTATAGTCGTCGGCTTGAATTTCCATTTGAGAGCCGCTCCTTCGGATGCTTTTTCGAGAAATGGTATGACACTGCGTGCCTCTCCCTCGGTTACATCTGCCGGTCTTTGATAATTACCGCGTATGGTTTTTGCTCTTATCACATTGCCTTCCTCATCGACGAGCACCTCTACAACGACAGTGCCCGTTATACGGTAGGCTTTCGCTTGTGAAGGGTAGCTGGGCTGCACGCGCTTTTTGGCGCTGCCCCTAAGCACGCCGCTGGCTATTCGTTGAACCTCTTCATCCGATAGCGGCCCGGCAGCCTTATCGCTGCTCTTTGGCCTCTTGCCTGACCTGGACTTCAGCATTTCCTCAATCATATTCGGCAATCTGTTTCCCGCAACAGCCGTGAAGTTACGGTTGCCCTCTGATTGAAAAGAGACCATGCCTATAAACTCGCCCTTCGCATTGAAAACGGGATTTCCAAGAGACCTCGCAGGCAGAGGAACCGCAACCTCGACGTTCTCCCATACCGCGTAGCGTTTGATGTTCGAGACTGTTCCTTCTATCAACCGCTGCCTTGATGATTCATCGAGAATTGCAACTGCGACCGTGTCGCCTGCTTTAGGAACGGCTTTGCTCACCTTAGCCGGGCTTGCCGCTTCTTTCGGCATAGCGACGGAAACGAGCGCCATATCAGATAAGCTGTCTCTCGCAACCACCTTGATGACCGCGTATGTTTGCCCTTCGGAAGTTCTGACCTCAGCGCGACTGACGCCTTCGACCAGGAGTTTGTGTACTATACAGTCGCCCTCCTTGCTTACGATGAGACCGATGCCCTGCCTGATGACCTTGCCTGTTTCGTCGTAAGATATGACCGTGACGACCGAAGGCTGAACTCGTTCGAAGAGTGATCGCCCGTCGCTTTGCGCCGTCACGCAGGAAGAAACGAGCAGGATGCAGAAGATACCCTTACAAATAAATCTCATCACCGTTCTCCTCTGTATAGTTCGGCCATACGTGGTGAAGGGTTTTAACACAGTCCCACCGCGTATTTCGCTGGAGCGTTATGCCGGGAACCAGTCGGTTGACGAGGGATTATGTTACGGCAGTAGTAGTATCGAATCAACCTCCTGGGCTTGCGCAAAATAGAAGAGGTTGATTCAAGGGGGCGATACGGTTTTCAGTTTTCGGTTTTCAGTTTTCAGCTAGAGAAGTCTTGTTTCATGCGCGAGAATCCGACGAACCGCTCATGAATTTGGAAGAGTCGAGATCAGTATCCTCTTCGACTCGGTTTCTTATTTTCCGACCTCACGCGCGCGGACTGCTTCAGAGCGTTACCTCTGCCGCGCGATGGCTCAGAAACCGGCCGCCTGTCGGCTTGCGGCAGAGGTACGCTTCCTTATCTGAGAGATCGCCTCTTCAAGTTGAGGGTCGCGCCCTTCGAGCAGAACGGCGCGCGTGAGCAACACTTCTATGTCGGGCGTCACGCCATTACCTTCTATCAATCTGCCTTTCGGCGTTTTGAAATCGGCTATGGCGAACTGGAAGAGCGCCCCCGTAGGCAGCTTCTCGAACACCGAAGGGAGCGCGGCCCCGACGCTGCGTTCGCCCACAAGTATCGCCCGGCCCGACTCCTGCATACCGGCCGCCATTATCTCGCTCGTCGATCCCGTTCGGCCATCGATCATTATGACGACAGCGCCCCGGTAGGCGTCTTCTCTCGGGAAGACGGCGAAGTGCATCTCGCCCGTGCGAGTCCTCATAATGCCTAGAGTGGTCCGCCGGGTTTCAAGGAGCGAGGCTATTGCGTTCGACATGTTTCCGATTCCGCCGGGATTGCCTCGCAGGTCTACGATGATGCCGGGCGCATCGCGCATATCGCTTATCGCATGGCGAATCCTGTCCATCAAATTCAGAGCGAATGTGTTGAAGCGGATGTAGCCTATACGGCCCGTGAGCCGTTTGGATTCGAATTCGGTATACCTCGGCGGGAACTGCCCCACTCGCCGCGACATCTCGCCTTTCAATTTCTCGCGCTCGCAAATCGCTTCCATCGGACGGTTTCGCCCGTCGAGGTAGACGATGCGGACGGAAGTTCCGGGTTTGCCGTTTACAAGCGCGACCACTCCGCGAGTTATGCGCAACCGTCTGATCGCGGCAGACACATTGCTCTTCGCAAACTGTGCGGCGATCCCGGTCACGGGGGTGGAGTCGACCTGTTTTATGATGTAGCCCGTGCGAAGGCCCGCGCGGTCGGCCGCAGACCCTTTTTCAACCTGCGTAATCACGGCAAGCCCCTCGATCATTTGCAGGTCTATGCCTATGCCGCCTGTCGGAGGCTCTTTCACTCCGTCTTCGACTATGGCTTCGGGAGGTATGATGTTGAAATGTGATTGTCCGAGTTCGCCGAGCATCTGACGGAGCAGATCATAAAGCTCACTGTCGGTGGTGACTGCGGCGATGCGCGGCGCATAACGCTCATGCACCGCGTCCCAATCGACTCCGCCGAGGTCCGGGTCGAAGTGCCTCTCTTTGACCGTGCGCCATACGATTTCAAAAGTTTTGCGCCTGACTTCGGGCGACGTATCTACGCGGGCCGCGCTTCCGCTTATTTCGGGAAATATCCGCGTGTGGTAGGCCGATTTGCCCTGCGCTCCTGATGTCAACAGCAGAGCGAGCAACAGCAGTGCGGTCAGAGTGAATTTCCTCATCGATCAATTTCTCCCCCACAAAAGCCTTAGTTGAAAACGAAGCAACTGACCATATTTAACGACGGAAACCGAAGCAGGTTCTTCTAATTTTGAATTTTTTGAAGTCGATGTTTTCCATACCTGCAACTCTTCGGTTCGCGGAATGAGGATTTTCAGCGGCAAGAAACTCGGCTTCGCTTCTATCGAAGACGATTGCCTGTTTCGCCTTCGAATTAGAAAAGCCTGGCCTAAAGCTTGATTTTGGTCTCGACCGACCTGAGAAATTTCTGCAACATCGCGCTTCGCTTTTCGGTGGCGGCGCGTTTCGTAGATTCGCCCGGA
>JAKEHD010000489.1 GCA_022615215.1 Blastocatellia bacterium | reverse complement strand
GGCGCTCGAGTACGGCTTGCCGCCGACGGCCGGCGAAGGCATCGGGATCGACCGACTGGTGATGCTATTGACCGATTCCCGCTCTATCCGCGACGTGCTCCTGTTCCCACACATGCGGCCGAAGACGGCCGAGGGCGTGGCGGGATGAAGGGCTTCCGGGCGGCATCGCCATGGGTTGCAGCGCATAAACGCATTAAGGGGTCGTAGCCATGTGAGACTCTTTCTCAGTTGTCACCGAGCCGACTGGCACTTACCTAAGAGAAAATCCGGCAAAACCGTCATTCCGGCCGGAGCGAAGCGGCGAGCCGGAATCCATTCGTGAACCTTCCTGGATTCCGACTTCCGCGGGAATGACGGAAAATTCGGACTCCTGCCTTAAGTAAGTGCCATTCGTCACCGACCTTCACCGACCCCTTTCTTTCGCTGAGCGCGCCGGTCGTTGCTTGAATCATCCGCCTCCGGGCGTCATAGCTGAATGTGTGGGCGCCGTCGCAGAGAGGGAGTCCGAAGTCCGCTCGGCCGTTGGAGCGGTAATATTGATCGTCCGAAGCGGCGTGTCGCAGCAGCGAGTTGCTCGCTTGCCAGGTTCGTGCATCGTAATGCATCTCGACGGTCTGCGGCGAAGCTTCGTAAGCAACTTGTAATAATGCGTTGGCGTGAGATCTGACCCCAGGACCTCCTTAAGGGGAATGTTGTAAGTCAAGACCCCAAGCTCCGTGTGCTGACCCATTCCGTGCTGATATTTTGAGACTTGACCCCGTGCCTGGAACGGCGTGAATGAAGCGCGGAATGAAGCGCGAGAAGATGCCGGTGGGGACTTCGGCGTATTCGCCCGAAAACTCTTTCAGTTCGGGAAGGTCCTCGGCCTCGACTCCCTCCAACTTGAATCGAGAGCCATTGCTGGTGGTCGTCGCCTGATGGAGGTCGTTGGTCTTAATTTCGATCTCGCCGTGCGCCAGTGACTTAACGATCTCCATCAGCTCCGGGCGGGAAGACAGATCGAGCCGTCTTCACGCACGCAGGCTTCGCATCCAGTCGTGATCGTGAGGTCGAGGTCGGTGGCGCGCATCACGATCCGACCCGCGCTGGTCTCGATCAGCAAATGAGAAAGGATCGGGATCACCTGCTTCGCACTGCATTCGGCGGTCAATCAGCGAAACACTTGAGCAATTGATTAACTGGAGGGTGGAATCTGAGCTTGGCTGTTGAAAAGATTATTGACTTTGCCGGCGGCTGAGGCTTTTAATTTGCTGCCCGTTGCCTCGTGAATACTGCCTATGGCGAAAGGAGGGGCCGCTTGCCGAACCAAATTGCCTTATCGATTCATGATCTCACTCCATTGGAGAAAGGGGGCGTGATCGCCCGCAGGGGGTTCGATTTTCAGGATCATATTGCTGCGGCCTTCTGTCTGGAGATGGTAATCTCTCCGGCGTTAACCGAGGTCTGGTGCGAGACGCAGGACGACATCACCCTGATTCACCACGAAGGCAATCAGGAAAGAGTCGAGTTTGTTCAGGTAAAAAGAACTGAGCCTAATCAGCTTTGGACGCGCGCGCTGCTGTGCGCGAGTAACGATGGCGGCAAATCCATCGTCGAGAAATCCCTCGCACAAGATCGCTGCCAGGAAATCTGTTCATTTCGTATCGTCTCGTTGCGCGAAGTCAATTCCAATTTGAAGGTTTTGACATACCCGTTTTCTTCACCCACTCGTGGGTCAGATCAGGAGGCTATAAAACAACTGTGCGCGTATGTCTGTAAAAAACTGAACGGGAGTAAATCTCCCAATGGCAATGACGGTTACTTCTGGGTATTGCATGCCATCTGGGATGTACGAGGATCAGAGCAAGCAGTCCGCGACAATAACCTTATTTCGATCCACAGGCTTGTTTACGGGCGGGGTGGTTATCTGGCTCCAGACCAAATCGATGAATTTTACCAAAAGCTGTTAAGCCTAGTGCGGGATGCTGCTCTTGCCGAATGGGAAACCGTCCCTGCGAAAAAAAGAATAATGCGAGATGAATTTCTTCGCTGGTTCGAGCGAACGTCTAAGGAAGCACAGTTTCCTGCTTCCTCTGCCACTGGGCTTCGGTTGATAAGTAAGATGCGTGATGCCGGATTGAATCAAGAATATATTGATACAGCGTTGGAGCAGCGGGCGGCGTATCGTCGCGAGTCTCTTTCACCACAGTACTTGTCTCTTTCCGATGTCGAACTGACGGCTAGAGAGGTGGCGGCTCATCTAACCTGTCTGCGTTCAGAACTTGACTCAGGGCTAATCGCGGATGACGGTGTGCAGTTTCACCACCGATGTCTGGGGGTTCTCAAAGCGCTTCAGACGACAATTAGGGTGGATTCCGAGCCGCATTTGTCGTTTCTTCAAGGCTGTATGTACGACATCACCAATCGGTGTCTGCATCGGTTCATGGGGGCACAGGCATGAAGTCTATTCGCAATTTGCACGACTATCCGGCGGGTATCCCTCTGCCAGCGGATGAAATGGTCGAGTTTCATGCCGCTCGTCTGCTACTCCTTTTACTGCTGTGCGGCCAACATGGACACATTGACGGACTCACCAAGCTAGCCAAGCTCGATTTTTTTGTAAGGTATCCGGGCTTCTTCAGGCAGGTTTGCAATCATCTTGGTCAACAAGTCGAAAGTCCACTCAGTTCGGTCGAGTCAAGTATGGTGCGACATCATTATGGCCCCTGGGACAAGCGGTACTATCACGTCCTTGCTTACCTCGAAGCTAGAGACCTTATCGACATTTCAAAGTCTGAGGCAAGGGCTTTTCGATTTGAGCTGACGCCAGCCGGAAAAGAGACGGCTGAAAAGATGACAAAGATGCCTGAGTTTGCGTCAATATCCGAACACATGCGACAGGTCAAGGAAGTGCTCGGGTCGAAGAAAGGATCTGCCCTGAAAAAGCTCATTTACGAGGTCTTCGATGAGGAAGTTGCGAAGCGGCGACTCGGCGAGGTGATTCAATAATGGGAAGAAAAACACTCATATTCAGATCGCTCAAAAGGATTGCCGCCAGCGGCGAGGTTGACGAACTGCTATTTCAGCCAGGTATCAACGTCATCGCGGGACAGCCGAATACAGGCAAGACAAAATGGCTCAGGATGTTGGACTACCTGATGGGTGAGATCGGGAAACCGGAAGACAGCTTTGGCACTGAACTTGTCGAGAAGTATGATTCTATCGGCGGTGTTGTTCAGATCGATGGAGAAGAGATCACGCTTGAGCGATTCTGGAAAAAACAGGGGGCAAGGTCGAAGGTCTTCATCAACGGCGTAGGCATCGCTGCTGCGAATTTTTCCGAGGACTTGCTGGGCAGACTGGAAATACCGGTGCTGCACTTTCCACAGGGCAATCCCTATTCCGAAAGGTCATGGCCGGAACTGAGTTGGCGAATGTTGCTGCGGCATGTTTACCGACAGGAACGCTTCTGGAGTGACATCGCTGATAAGCAACCCGAAAGCGAACAGCACGCCTGTCTTATGCAATTCCTCGGTGTCGCGCACCTGCTCTTCCCGCAGCAACTTGGTGAACTCGTCGAGAAGCACAAGTTAAGGTTCAAGCTCGAAGCAAAGAAGGAACAATTCACGGAGACGCTTGAGGAGGTTTCGCGCGAGATCACAACCGCCACCGAAGTAAACGTGACCCCAACAGCCGAATCAATTGAGTCTGCTACGGGCAGGTTGCAAAAAGCGATTGAAAACTTGATGAAACGGCGTGAGCAAACATTACACGACCTCAGAAACTCAGATGCGATAAAAAAGCCGGGGGCTGACAGAGAGTGAACTGACCAGGCTAGGTGAAAGATGGTCTGAGCTGTATTCGTTGCGAGAAGCAACTGAGCGTCAACTGAGCAAAATCAGAAACCGACTGGCTGATTTAGAGGATTACCGGCAGGCTTTGAAGAGCGAATTGGATAGGCTGAACAGGGCCAAGGCCGCTGGGGACATTCTTGCCGACATCAAAATCACACATTGCCCGGCCTGCGATCAGCCGCTCGATGAGCCTTCGTCGAAGCCGGGGCACTGCCATCTCTGCCGTAGACCAAAGGCACTAAGCAACGCGGATAGCAGCAAACGTGTAGATTTCGAGTTCGAGCAGTTGACCGAGGAATCCAATGAGGTCGTAGATTTGATCTCTCGGCTGCGCATGGACGAAAGCAATCGCATGAGAGAAGTCGGTGAGGCGATCGAGGAGATTGCCCGGATCGAAAGTATATTGCGCCCTGTTCGAGCGGCGTCAGCAGCGATCCTGCCACCGGAGATCAGTATAATTGACCAACAAATCGGCAGGCTTGAAGAACAGATCAACCAGCTTGGACGCATTAAGGGCGCATTGAAGCTTCGTGATAACCTGTCAGCACAGATAGACAAGATTGCTCAGGAGGTCAAGGCGCTTGACGCCGAGATTGCAGAGACTGGTGAGGGCGTGAGCTTATCACAAGCCAGCGACGTGCTGACAGACGGCATGAACAGTTATTTGAACGCGCTGAATGCTCATCACCCGGATCGCTGGCCGGAGGGAGCGATTCGTGTGCGATTGGAAGAGCGCAGGTTCGGTTTCACCGTGCAGGATGCGAAATGGTCGGCCAAGCTGGGCGCGACTCTACAAGCCTACTTCCTGTTGTCTTACCATTACGCCCTGATGAGTCTGTCAGGCCAGCCGAACTATAACTATCCTGGTCTGGTAATTTTGGATTTCCCGCCGACCTTCGCGGACGGTGTGGAGGTTGCGGATAAAGAAAATTACATCATCGAACCGTTTCAGGAGTTGATGAACCGTGGTACCGATCTACCGATTCAGTTGATAGCAGCCGGCAGGTCGTTTGAAGGGATTCAGATTGCCCATAGGCTTAAGTTAAAACAGGTCTGGAAGTGAAACAAGCAGAAGCTACATTAGCCGGCTTTCTCCGTGCTGGCTAGCATAACACGAATCTTTCCGGCGCGGATTAAAGAGGATTAAAGGATCGGTTTGTTTGTGATATGCACCTTACTTCATCACCGCCTATCCGACGGAGGTATCCCCGCTCGCCCGCCGTAATGCACTCGACCCCTCGATCACGGATCGGTTCGAGTTTTTCATCGC
>JAKEHD010000070.1 GCA_022615215.1 Blastocatellia bacterium | reverse complement strand
GAATCCGTCAGAGTCGTCTTTGAGTCCCGAAGCGGCGGCGCTAATCCTTCTGAAATCGAGCAGCCAGATCGATTGCAAAGCCGACTCCTGTAAAGAGCAATTATTTGGGTAACGACAAGGTGGTCAGTGGTCCGTTGCACTTCTTCCAGGTCTCGCAGCTTGTGAACGACGGACAAATGACTACGGACGACGGGCAAATCATCTGTTTTGTTGAGGGGTGGTGAATCTCACCTCGCCGGTTTTGCCGTTGAGCTTCGTGATCCGGTAGCCCTTATATCGCTTGCCGTCGTAGTCGAATTCGTATGTGCCATGCTGTTCCTTTTCGAGGCGGTCGGGAATGATAGAGATGGTTCGGTTTTCGATCTCTCCGGTCCCGTTGATTTCGATAGCCACTTCTATGGACAATCCTTCGAGCGGCTCGTCGCCGATGTTGTATATATTGCCCCTCGCCTTGACGTTGCCCTTATCGACCTGGGGTCTGTAGTCAGGGAATATTTGCGCTCTGACGGGCTGGGCCGCCTGTGTATTTTCGCCGCGCACGCGAGCGACGAAAGCGTTGACCCTTGAGTTGACGGCAGGGACGTAAAAGTATGCGAGCGCGCCCCCTCCTATGAGAAGTATCAGCACCGCGAGCGTGATCGTTCCGCCGTGCCCTCCGCCTTTGTCGGGGTCTTTGCCATAGCGCGCAAGCGAACCGACTCCGCCTTCATCTTCGCCGGGCGGGCGTTCGCCGAAGACCAAAGGCCCGCCGGAGGACTCCGTCGGCAGCCCTAACACTGTGCCTGCGGCTTTGCGCTTGCGCCCGCGCTCCATACCGCTTGAGGCGACGGGAGCGGCAGGCGCAGGCTCTGCGATGTATCGCCTATCGGCCTCCCCCTGCTTATGGGTCGCGCTCGGCTCGAATTCATCGTATGCCTTCGCTTCAGAAAACTCCTCGGGGGCGCGCGAGCCTGCGGGCCGAGAGGGTTCTGTAGTCCGCACAGTCGGCTCGCGCGGGCTGATAGGCTCTATGCGCGGCGGCTCGAACGTCTCGCGCTGATTCAGCGGGCGAATACGCGGCGGCTCGAACGTCTCGCGCGGCGGGGATTGTTCGACACGCGCAGAGAGCGGCGGCTCAACGGGTTCGGCGGCAGGTTGTTCGAGCGCGGGTCGAGCAGGCGAACTTCGCTCAACTTCGCCCGATGGCGCTTGCGCAGGTGTTTGTTCTACGAGTTCGGCCCATATCTCATCGAAAGGCGAATCCTCATCCTCTTCGATAGCGCCCGCTTCACGCGAGGGAGGGCTTGTGAGCAACTCTGTCGCAGATTCCGGCTGCGCGGGCTGCTTGGGGGCTTCTTCGACAAGAGGCTCCGACGCCGGAACGAATGGTTCCTGCTGCTCATAAGCGGACGGACTGACGGCCTCCGGTTGCTCGATTGTCGAGGGGCGTACTTCCGCAGTCTCGCTTGCGAAAGAGAGGGTCTGTCCCGCGTGCGGAGTCTCGGCTTCTTCAACCACCGGCGCTTCCGTCTCCTCGGACTCAGGCATCTCGATTGCTTCGACAGATTGAGGAAAAAAGACTTCCTTTTGAATCTCAGGAGCGCCTTGCTCAATGGGTTCCTTTGCTTCTTCTTTCGGGGCAGGCGACGCTGTATCCACGAAGAGGCTGCGCGATACGCTCCAATCCTCTTCCTGCTCCTTGTCGCTCTTCTTGAGGCGTATGAGGAGATATACGACCAGCGATATGCCCGTCACAAGAACAAGCCCGGCCCCGGCCCAAACGAGCCAGGATATTTTTTGCGTCTGTAAGAGGTTGATTAGTGTTAGCAACATCTTTTTAATTCCTGTCTGAGAATAGCAGTCCGTTCGCCTCGCGCTCAAGTCGCGCCCGAATCAAGCGGGGGAGAAACGAAGCAGGGGAGCCGCAGGAGCGGGGGAGCAGGGGAGCTAATGCTATTCACCCGCTCGGTTGCACCCAATCATCTAATCACCCCTGCACCCCTGCACCCCTGCGTTTTTCAAGGGCCGAGCGCGTCGAGTATTATGCTCTCTTCGTCTTCGGCGACCGTGCGCAGATCGATCATCACGCGGTCGCGCTCGGTTCGCGCGATGACGGGAATCGCATGGCCGCGCAACATCTCTTCGATTGACCGGGCCGATAGTTCGTTGCTTTCGAGCGCGACGAGCACGGTCGCAAGCTTCACTTCCGGGGCAGACCCTCCACCTATGACCGATGCCCCCTCTTCGAGGCTCGCTCTCACTCGTCCTTCGGTCCTTTTCTCCACATCTTCGCTGAAACGCTCGGCGCGCTCGGCCACTCTGTCGCGCGTCGCGGCTATGGCCCGTATGACAGGCACGTCCCGGTGCGCCGCGCCTCTTTCGTAAAGCCTGAGCGTCGCTTCGATTGCGGCGTAGGTCATCTTGTCGACTCTCAAGGCGCGCATCAAAGGATTCTTTCGCACGCGGTCCATCAATTCGCGCTCGCCCGCTATTATGCCCGCCTGCGGCCCGCCGAGCATTTTGTCGCCGCTGAAAGATACTACCGACATGCCCGCCTTGAAGGATTCGGAAACAACAGGCTCGTCGGTCACGCCGTAAGGGCTCAGGTCTATGAGACAGCCTGACCCGAGATCCTCGAACGACGGCAGGAGAGCGCGGCGCGCAAGGTCGGCTATTTCAGCGGCCGAGGGCCGCTCCGTAAATCCGATTATTCGATAGTTCGAAGGATGCACGCGCAGTATGAGCTTTGTGTCCTGGTTTATCGCGCGCTGGTAATCCTCTATGCGAGTGCGGTTGGTGGTTCCGACTTCGCGCAGGCGAGCGCCGCTCTTCTCCATAACGTCGGGGATGCGAAAGCTGCCGCCTATTTCGATCAACTCGCCGCGCGAAACTATTACCTCTCCGCCTTCGGCAAGCGTATTGAGGACGAGAAGTACGGCCGCGGCATTGTTGTTGACTACGACGGCCGAACGAGCGCCCGTGAGGCGCGCGAGCAACTCCCGGCAGTGCGATTCGCGGCGGCCTCTCTCTCCCCTGTCGAGATCGTATTCGAGATTCGAATAGTGAGAGGCCGTCTCTTTTATGGCTTCGGCGGCGGCGCGCGCGAGAGGAGCGCGGCCGAGATTCGTATGGATGATGACGCCTGTGGCGTTGACCACCCGTCTGAGCGAAGGCTGAGAGATGCGCGCGCTGCGCTCGCGCATACGCTTTTCTATCTCGTCGATCAATAAATCGGGCCGCCCGTTTGCCGATAGTCGTCCCTCGATTATTTCGCGGCGAATCTCCTCGGTTATATCGCGCAGCAGATCGCGCACACGGTCGCGGCCCAGTTGTTCGCACAGCCGGACGACCTCCGGCCTTGCGAGCAGCCGCTCGATAGAAGGCAACGACCTGAGCAGTTCTTCCGTCATGCGATTACGATTGACACCGGGCAATAGCTGGCTTACATTCTAGCATAACCCCCAAGTGATACACACAAGCCCCTCGTCGGATTGGAGAGGAATGGAGGCAAAATCCACCAACCCCATAGACGACCAACTCGACCGCCTCGAACAGGAGATGCGGCGTCTGAAAGTCGAGTACGATATTTACTTCAACGGCGGGGTGGTGCGTCCGCCTTACGATACGAAAGGCCGTGTGGAGACGGCCATCAAGCGCATATACGATGTGCGCGGCATGTCGTTCAGCCAGCGGTTCCGCTACAACGGCCTCGTCGCTCGCTACAACGTCATGCGCGAACTGTGGAGGCGGCAGTCGCAGGAACGCGAAGAGAGCGGGCGTCCGCCTACGGTCGAGGCCCATTCGGCCCTGCATGCGCTGTCGGCGAAGGTGCGTTGCCGCGACCCGAAACAGGAGCCTGAAAAGGTGAGCGAGCTTTACGATCACCTCATCGCAGCAAAACGGGAATGCGGCGAAAGAGTAGGCAATCTCAGCCTTGAAATGTTCACGAAATTCCTCACGTCGCGCGCCGATAAATTGAAGCACGACCTTGCATCCGAGACCGTCGATTTCGTGGTGGGAATCGAAAACGGCAGCGTCAAGTTCACAGCCCGCGCCGTTGATAAGAAACGTACTGTTGAGGAGAAATAAGATCGGCCTGTAGATTTATATCATAGCTAAACGGCTATCTTATTGGCCCTGTTAGCGCGAGAGGCAGGCGATTCGAAAGGAAGCACGCGACCCCTATCGGGCAAACTTTGGCGTGATTTGCTCTGCGCGGCCTTTGCTTGTAGCGCATACAATGCAAGATCAGATGCCAGTATAAAGGAGCGGCCTCCGCATTGGTCGCAGTTGCCCGAACGGTTCAAATAAGTCTTTACAGGGATACGGCTATCGCCCGAGCAGTCGCCACAAATTATCTGGATCCCTATGGTCGCCAGAGGTGCGTGCGGCTCTGACAATTGCGCGGAATCGCTCTTACGGCTTCCCGTATAAAAATAGATCAATACGAAAACGGCTATCATTGCGGCTATCGCAATCAGCATGATTGTCTCCACTGATACTGAGATTGTGCGTCGGAGTCAGAGTCCGGCACCTATATCTGGCATGGCCGACAAGAACGCTTGTTGGAAACAAAGGATTCAGCGTGAGCCAGTGGCATTTAACTCGCCAGCCGCTTCTGAATTTTACGCGAAAGGGCAGTTATTAATTTGGACTGAAGGGCCGGCCGTATTTGTTCCCCCAGGTCTACCACCACAATTTCCAGCCGGCCTTCCAGTCCTGTCTATATGTTTCTTCCTATTTATTGACCCCCTTCCCTTTGAGGTTGACCGTGAAGACGGGTTTGTCCGGGTCCGAAGAAAGGATCGTCAGTGTGCTCGAATGGGCTCCCGAACTCCTCGGCTCGAAGAAGACCTTCAACTCGATCACCCCTCCGCTCTGGAGCGTCAACGGAACGCCCGATCCGCCTTCCAGCCGGTAGTTCCTTTCGTCTGAAAGGTTGATCGAACTGATCGTCAGGAGCCCTCCTCCCCGGTTGGTGACGGAGATGGAGACAGCGCCGCTGTGATCGTTCACACCGGTATCATTGAATATCAGCTTCTTCTTCGCCACCACATCGATCCGTCCTTGCCCGACTGCAACGCAATCGGAGGTTGAGTTTATTACTATTATTCGGACGGAAGCGGTCCTGGTTCGGCCTGCGCAGTCGGTCGCTGTAAAGTTGACCAAAAACGACTTGTCAACCATGTCTTCTGTGGCAGGCATATCGAATGTGTTGGTGGAGGGATTGAAAGTTCCCGCTGCCGGAAGTCCCGATCCCGACAGAGTGACAGGACAACCGGACGTTTGAGATAAACCGGCAACCGCGAAGGTAAGCGTGTCGGCTCCCTTGACCATGATGGGGCCCGGCGGAAGGCTGAGCAAGGGAAGGGCCGGGCTGACGATCGAAGTGACAGGCGTGATGTCGACTATTGCTGTCGATCTGGCCCCCTTGCTGTCGACGGCGGCGAATACAGCCACGACCCCCTGGCCTAACTGGGCCTGGCCTAATTGTTCAAGGGTCGGAGAGAAATCGAATCTTCCGCTTACAGGATTGAAAGAAGCGCCCGGCGGAAGGTAATCGGCAAAGAGCGTTACATCATCGCCATCCTGATCGACTGCTTTTACCATAAAGCTCAATGTCTGGCCCACACCGACCACCGGAAGAGATGGCACGCTTATCATAGGCGCGTGATTGCCGCACGGGTTTGGAATTTCGACCTGACTTACAGCTATTGAAACAGCCATGGAAGCGCCCGCCGCGCCGTTACAGCCGTTGTTGTCGGAAGCAATGAAGGTGACGTTGAAACTCTGGTCTACCTGGCCTTGCGACGGCATGAAGCTGAAAGTGCCGCTCGCAGTCGGAGTGCCCGTCGCGGGGTTGGGAGTGAAGCTCGCGTTTGGCGGTAGATTCGATGCCTGCAAGGTGACCGTGTCGCCGTCAGGGTCAGTTGCAATGACGGTGAAGGTCAACTTCTGGCCCATCTCCACAGTCTGCGATGTGCCTCCGCTGACAGTGATGATCGGGCAGTTATTCGGGAGCGGAGAGCCTGGGATGACGATTAACTGCACGGTGACAGGGACAGGCTCGCCGCCGCTGCAACCGTTGTTGTCTGAAGCTGTGAAGTTGACATTGAAGGTCTGATTGACCTGCACGGCTAAGGGAGTGAAGCTGAAAGTGCCGCTCGCAGTAGGCGTGCCCGTCGCAGGATTGGGCGAGAAGCTAGAGTTTGCCGGCAGGTTCGACGCCTGCAAGGTGACTGTGTTGCCGTCAGGGTCAGTTGCAGACACGTTGAATGTCAGCGTCTGACCTACTTGTATTGTTTGTGACGTGCCTCCCGATACCGTCACCACAGGACAATTGTTCGGCGGCGGAGGGCCGGGAGTGACGATTATCTGCACGGTGATAGGAACGGGCACGCCGCCGCTGCAACCGTTGTTGTCTGAGGCCGTGAAGTTGACATTGAAAGTCTGATTGGCTTGGCCCGCTGAAGGCGTGAAGTTGAATGTGCCGATTGCAGTCGGCGTGCCCGTCGCAGGGTTGGGCGAGAAGCTGGAGTTTGCTGGCAGGTTCGACGCACTCAGCGTGACCGTGTTGCCGTCAGGGTCAGTTGCAGACACGTTGAATGTCAGCGTCTGACCTACTTGTATTGTTTGTGACGT
>JAKEHD010000488.1 GCA_022615215.1 Blastocatellia bacterium | reverse complement strand
CTCCGTGTCTCCGTGCCTCCGTGGTGAAATCCCATTCCTATTCTGAACATTTTAAAGGTTGACCGGCTCAGAGCAATATGATAAACCGCTACCATGCAGTCGCGGTTGTTTCCCGTAGCCCCATGTAAAAACCGAACCGCATTCCGGTGCCCCCGGAGAGCTCTGTTATGATCACCGAGAAAGAGATAACGCTTCACCCTGAGTCACAAGACAGACCCGCACCGCCCATCTTCCCCATCAGTTCCGCAGAGTTCGTCAATTCGCTCTCGCATTACTACCGGGGCGAGTTGTCGAGAATGATGAGTTGGCGAGACCGGCTCGACCGCACCACCAACTGGGCCATAGGCGCTGTGGCGGCTATGCTGTCGATTTCGCTCTCATCTCCCAACGCGCATCACGGCGTGCTGTTGTTTGCGATGCTGCTGGTCTTCTTGCTGCTCGGCATAGAATCGCGTCGCTATCGCTTCTTTCACGCCTATCGCAGCCGCGTGCGCCTCGTCGAGCGCAATTACTACGCGCGCATATTCGCTCCGCGCGACCTTATAAATCCCACGCACTGGATGAGGCAACTGAGCGACGACCTGCGCCTGCCGCGTTTCTCCATGTCGCTCAGCCAGGCGATGGCCCGGCGATTGCGCCGCAATTACTTCTGGATATTTTTGATCTTGCTCCTGGCCTGGGTGCTCAAGACGACCACGACGGTGCTACAGCCCAGAGGCGGCGAAACCGCCTTCATCCACTCAACGGGCGAATGGTTTCAAAACGCCTCCATAGGCTACCTGCCCGGCTGGCTGGTTCTTGTCAGCATTCTGGCCTCCTACGTCTGGATGATCTACATCATGTACGCCCACAGAGAATCGACCGGAGAACTCGCCTACGGCGACGTTCACGTTTGAAATGTGTTATAACACAAAATCGCATTGCCTATCTCTTATGACCCGTGTTATAAGAGAGGCGTATGGGACAGGCGCTCAAAAATCGCATCAAGCAGGACCGGTTCGACAATCCCGTGCAGGAGGCGATGCTGAATCTGCTGGTCGCAGCCGATCACCTGCGCGGCCGGGTGGACCGCGTATGCGCGAGCTACAATATCACTTCCCAACAATATAACGTCCTGCGCATACTCAAGGGAAAGCACCCCGAAGGATATCCTCGATGCGAAATATCCAATAGAATGATAGAAAAAGCGCCTGATGTCACGCGCCTGATAGACCGCCTGGAACAGCAGGGGCTGGTCGAGCGCGCCCGCTCGGAAGAGGACCGAAGGCTCTCTATCACGCGAATCACCCGCGCCGGCCTGCGCCTTATCAAAAGCATGGAGCCGCAAATGGAAAAAGTTTATGCCTACTTCTCCGAAAGGGTGTCTCTAAGGGACCGCCGCGAACTGTCGCGTATATGCGAAGGACTCTACGGAGAGGCTGAATGACCGCCAGGGAACTTTTCTGTGTTATAACACGTTCCAGTCAGTGGTCACTGTTTTTTAGGAGGAAGAGATGATTAACATAATAAAGAGCGGCGAGCGGTATCACTTCGAGAGCGACTGGCTTTCGACCTACTGGCATTTCAGCTTCGATCACTATTACGACCCTGATAACTTGAGCTTCGGGCCGCTCAGGGTCTTCAACGATGATCGTGTACGCCCGGCTTCGGGGTTCGGCATGCACGGGCACCGCGAGATGGAGATCGTGACTTACGTGCTCGAAGGGGAGATTGAGCACAAAGACAGCACGGGCGGGGCGGGCCGCATACGTTCAGGCGAGGTCCAGCGAATGAGCGCGGGCACTGGCATCAGGCATTCCGAATACAACCCGTCGGAGGAGACCCCTGTTCATCTGCTTCAGGTGTGGGTAATGCCTGCGGTGAACGGGCTTGAGCCGTCTTACGAGCAGAAGCAGTTTACAAGAGAGCAACGCGCGGGCCGCTTGCTCGCCGTCGCATCGGGCCAGGACGCGCCCGGCACTGTCAAGGTCCATCAGGACGCGACCTTTTACGTGGCGATAATCCGGCCCGAAGATAGCATCAGTCACCCTCTGGGCGAAGGCCGCAGGGCGTACCTGTTCGTCATCGACGGAGAGTTGAAGGTCAACGGCCGGGCGCTCGCGCGCGGAGACCAGGCCCGGATAGAGGGAGAGAGTCTCTTGAGGTTTGAGACTTCGAGCACGGCCGATATAATACTGATCGATCTTCCCTAGAATCGTTTTGCAAGCGAAGGCCGACAAGGGTCGGCCGTACTTTTCAACAGGAAACCTTATGAACGAAAGGAGCCGAGTAATGTATCGTTTCACGAGTCTGGCAATTCTTCTGTTTATCTCAGTTCTTGCTGTCGCCTGTGCGGACCCGACTGCCGACAAACCGAAAGCAGCGACCGGCACGGCCTCAGAGCCTTCGGCGTCGAAACCCGCAGGGAGCGAAACGCTCACTATTTCGCCCGACACCTCGAAAGTAGAATTCGTCGGCGCGAAAGTGACCAGGAGCCACAACGGATCTTTTTCAAAATTTTCAGGCACGATAGACCTCGTTTCGGACAAGCTTGAAAACAGCCGTGTTACGGTCGAGATAGATACGGCTTCGATCTCGGCCGACGATGACAAGTTGACCGCTCATCTGAAATCGCCCGATTTCTTCGACGTGGCGAAGTTCCCGCGCGCGACCTTCGTTTCCACAGAGATCAAACCCGGAGGCGAGGGCGGCGCGACGCACACGATAACGGGCAATCTGGAAATGCACGGAGTGAAGAAGGCCATCACCTTCCCTGCGACGATAGAAGTGACGAGCGATGCAGTCACGGTCAAAAGCGAATTCGCCATCAACCGTAAGGATTTCGGGATACTATATCCGGGCATGCAAGATGACCTTATCCGCGATGATGTGCTCATGAAGCTTTCGATCAATGCTCCTCGCTCTCGCAGTTGATAATTTTGCTTGCTTTTGGCGCTGACCGCCAGGGTTGTTGCAAAGTAGATTGACGAAGAGAAAAGGCTTTCCTGGGAGCGCAGGCATCCTGCCTGCATGGCTTGAGGAAACGCCCTTTTTCAAGATGATCAGCAATTGCGCAACCCATGCACGCTCAAAGTGCGCTCCCAGGTACTTTGCAACTGCCCTGCACTGACCGCACGCAAGCTTGCACGGCGGGCGCAGTAGGTCGTATGGTTAAAACCGGGCCAGAATTTACGCGGCCCGGTTTTTCATTATGACAGGCAGATTGGTTCAACATTACAAAATAACGGAGCGGCTCGGCGCAGGCGGTATGGGCGAGGTCTTTCGCGCCGAAGACACGAGGCTCGGCCGACAGGTGGCGCTCAAGTTCCTGCCCGCTTCTTATCAATATGATGACGACCGGCGCGAGAGATTTTACAGAGAGGCCCGCGCCGCTTCCGTCCTTCGCTCTCCGCACATAGCCGCCATTTACGATATAGGCGAGCACGACGGCGTGAGCTTCATCGTGATGGAGCTTGTCGAAGGCGACTTGCTCTCGCGCAGAATCACGCAAGGGCCGCTCTCTGTTTGCGACGCCATAGACATAGCCATGCAGATTGCCGACGCGCTCGACGAAGCGCACTCGCTCGGCATAATTCACCGCGATATTAAAAGCTCGAATCTTATGATTACCGCGCGAGGGTTGGTCAAGGTGCTCGACTTCGGATTGGCCAAAGTGACGCCCTCGGGCAATCTGTCGCCAAGCGCCCCCGAAGCCCTTGACAACAGCGACGCCGGACCCACTGTGCATCTAGGGCAGGAGACGGCAGCCGGCGTCGTTATGGGCACTGTGGCGTATATGTCGCCCGAACAGGCGCTCGGCCGCACGGTCGATCATCGCTCGGACCTGTTCAGCCTCGGCGTGGTCAGCTACGAGATGCTTGCCGCGAGGCTCCCTTTCGCTGGAAACAGCCCCACAGAGATCATAAATCAGATAGTCAATCAGGAGCCGCCCGCCGTCGCGCGCTTCAATTACGACGTGCCGCCTGAATTCGAACGTATAGTGCGCAAGGCGCTCGAAAAGCAGCAGGATTACCGCTACCAGTCGGCGCGCGATATGCGCGTGGACCTGCGCAATCTGCGCAGGGATCTGGAAATCGCGGGTGTAGTAAAGAGCCAGAGCCAGCTTCAACAGGACCGTCAATCGACGGTCGCGCTTTCCGATACTTCAGGGCTTATGACAGGCTCTCTCGAAAAGGCGAAGATCGAAAACGGCGTCGCGGTGATGACCTTCTCGAACATCACCAAAGAGCCTGCCGACGATTGGATAGGCTCAGGCATAGCCGAGACCGTGACCGGCGACCTGAAGAACGTTCGAGGGCTTTCGATCATAGGCCGCGAGCGAATATTCGAAGAGTTGAAAAACATACAGACAGGCGCGCTTGCCGAGTTCGATGAGAAGTTCGCCATAGACATAGGCCGGAGGCTCGGCGCGTCATGGATAATCGGCGGCGGCTATCAACGCCTCGGCGAAATGATTCGCATAACGGCGCGATTCGTCGATGTCAACACGGGCGCTCTGCTCAAGACCGTCAAGATAGACGGTAAAGTAGCGGAGATATTCGACCTACAGGACCGCATAGTCTACGAGCTCAGCCAGGGATTGAACCTGGATCTGGGCACCTCGGAGATCAATGAAATCGAGCGCGATGAAACCGAGTCGGTAGAGGCTTACGAGCACTTCTCACGCGGCATGATAAACCTGCGCAAGGGGTCGCGCGATTCCCTGGACCGCGCTATATACCTCTTCGAGAAGGCGACCGAACTCGACCCGAATTACGCGCGCGCGTGGTCCGCTCTCGGCGCGGTTTACGACCTGAAGGGATCGTTCCTCAGCATACCGGAACTCTCGCACAAGGCCATAGAGTTCGAGCGAAAAGCCATAGAGCTGAACCCGCGCCTCTCTCAAGCGCATCAATGGCTCGGCGGGTCTTACGCCACTATAGGCCGGTACGACGAAGCCATCGAAGCGATGAAGGAAGCCATAAGGCTCGACCCCGACAACGCGGGCGGGCATTCGGCGCTTGCGCGCGCTTACTGGATAGGCAAGGGCATGATCGACGAGGGGATAACAGAACTCCGTCATGCCATATCGCTCAACCCTCAAGCCGGATACGCCTACCTCCAACTCGGATTGCTCTATACGCTCAAGGGCGACTACGACCGCGCGGAGACGGCCTGCAAGAAAGCCATCGAGCTGCAAGAGCGGGCCGTATCGGGCAAGGAGGGGTTGCAGGTCGTAGGGGCGCACACGCGGCTCGGCTACGTCTACTATTGCCAGGGCCGATACGACGACGCCATCAGAGAGTACAAACGCGAGATGGATTTTCTAGCGTCGAGCGATCATGCGCTTCGCAGCCGCACGCTTATAGAGTTGAATCAGAAACTCGGCGCGGCATATCTCAGGAGCGGTAAGCAGAAAGAGGCCGCGCACCATTTCAAGGAAGCGATCAAGCGATTCGAGGAACGGGTTGCGAGGGGGGCCGACGACCCGTTCACCAAGTATTACGTAGCCTGCCTGTACGCGCTCAAGGGTGACGCGGAACGCGCGATCAAGTATCTCGAAGAGACGCTCGTCGAGTTGCGCGCCCTCAACACTGTGCGTGCGAGAATAGACCCGGATTTCGAGAGCCTGCGCGACGACCCGCACTTCCGCGAGATAGTCGGACCATAACTTATGAATGAAGAAAGACGCCGCCTATAATGGATGAGAATGAATCGTTTGAGCAAAGCAATGAACCGGAGAGCGAATGCTCTGATGTAGAACGAGCATCAAGGCTCGGCTTCATAAACCTCCTGAAGCAGAGTGAACAGGCGGGCGAATGCCCGGATTTAAACCTGCTTGCTGCCTTTGCCGAGGGCAATCTCACCGAGTGGGAGCGGGATCAGATAATACCTCATCTGGTCAGGTGCAAAGTATGCCGCAGAACGATTATCTCCACGATTGAAATCATAAAGATGATTTCCGACCCGGAGATAAAGCCTGTACGGAAGAGATGAGTTTTCGCTTGATGTTCCCGCCATAAATCGAGGAGAGAAATTATGTTGCCGATACGCGGTCTTTACGAGGTCGCCATACGTGTGAAAGACCTTCCTGCGTCTGAAGCTTTTTACCGCGAAGTCCTGGGTCTCGAAGAGGGGATAAGAGACGAAAGACGGAACTGGCTCTTTCTGCGCGCGGGCGGAGACGCGGGGATGGTGGTGCTTCAGGAAGATAAAGGAGAGTGGCCCACGCAGCATTTCGCATTCACAATCGATGAAGCCGATATAGATCGCTGCTGCGATTTGCTGAGGGAGCGAGGCGTAGAGATAGATGGACCGCATTATCACGAGTGGATGCAGGCAACGTCGATATACTTCAGCGACCCGGACGGGCATGAGTTGGAGTTATGCGCGATTGCAGGCAGGATTTAGAAAGCGCGCTGGATGTTCTTGCCGGACCCCGCCGATCCGTGTCCGCTCTATCATTGGTGCGCGAGCCTGCGGAGCTTGCGTTTGAACTCGCGGGGTTCGACCCTGTGCTTGAATGCTTTTACCCCGTTGATGAAGATCACAGGTATATCGTAGCCGTATCGCTCGCTTAGAGCCGGGTCTTCGTCTATGTTTATCTCCTTGATAACGAACTCATCGGAGCAACCCGCCGCGCGGATATTCGCTTTGACCTCTTCGCACAGGTGGCATCCCGGTCTCGTGTAGATGGTCACGACGGCTTTCTCCATAACGACGGCTATAATACCTCAAAGTGATCGTGAAATGCTCTTTGAAAATCCGGTCACGGCAGCGTGACTTGCAACAATCCGTCATTGGTTGACATGTCACATCTTCTTCCATAGCATCATAATTCAATGCAAATTTAGTGAAGGTGGATTATGGATTTAAAGCGGGACATTCAACCACTCAGCAACTTCAAGCGCAACACCGCCGATTTTATAAGGCAACTGAAGGAGACCGGCAAGCCCGTGGTGCTCACCATCAACGGCAAGGCTGAACTTGTGATTCAAGACGCCGCTTCTTACCAGGAACTGCTCGAATTGCGTGACCGGCTCGAAGCTATAGCGGGTATCCGACGCGGCCTCGATTCCATGGAAGAAGGCAAAGGGCGTCCGGCGGATGAAGTGTTCGCCGATCTGCGCAAGAAGCACAATATCACGGCCGGGTGATGAGATAGGCTATCGTCATCGAAGGATCCGCCGCGTGACTCGAATTTGCGTTGCTTGACAAAGCAGCGGGCCGCATGTTACAAGCCTTTTCAATTCATTATAAATATGTTTCAGCAACAAGCAGGTACAGTTCGGATGACGGATTTGAAGCGCGATTCATACAGCATAAGCAGAAGAGGCGCAGCAGGCGTCTCAGGCACGGTGTCATATATTTATCGTCTCTCTTTCGATAGACGCAATCATGGAGACCTCCGGCATGGATACCGAACGGGATACAAGCCAGAAAACCGAGGTTGAGGAGAAGTCGAACGTAGCGGAAACGAAGGTCGAGGAAAAACCAAAAGCTGCATCGCCTGCGCAAAAGGCGTCGGTGCCTGCGGAAAAACCTGTCAAGGCTGCCCCTAAGCCCGCCGCCAAATCGGCCGTGGGGTCTTCGGCCGGAGCCAGGACCAAGACCGTCAAGAGCGAGTCGCCCATAGACCCCGTCAATATAACGCGGCGGCGCATAATCTGGACTTCTATCTGGGGATTTCTTACCGTTTGCTTCTTGATGTTCTTGCGGTTCTTCCTTCCGCGAACGCTCTTCGAACCGAGCACCGTATTCAGCATCGGTTATCCGGGCGACTTCGGCTTCGGAGTCGATACCAAATTCCAGCAAGATTATCGTATATGGGTCGTTCGCAACGCCGAGCGCCTCTTCGTGATATATGCTCGATGCACGCACCTGGGATGCACGCCGGACTGGAAGCCCAGCGAAAACAAGTTCAAATGTCCTTGTCACGGAAGCGGCTACGATAGCGAAGGCGTAAACTTCGAAGGGCCTGCGCCCCGGCCTATGGACCGGGCTTATGTCGAGCTCGATCCGTCGGGCCAGATCGTCGTTGACACGAGCCGCCTTTACGAATGGCCTAAAGGCGAACGAACCGAGTTCAACGATGATGGTGCGTTTCTGCAAGTGTAGCCCGGTCTTGGGCGCGACCCGCGCGAGATGTGCGCTTCGAGTGGGGCCGGCAATCACGAGACCCATATTCACGGATGCAAGCCCTTGCTGTAGCATCGGGTAATCATTTACTTCGGAGTTCATTATGGAACCTGACAAGCCTGATAAACCGGCAATCCAGCCGCCGGAAGAAAAACCCGTCGCAGGCGTCTCTCTCATCGAGAGGGTGCGCGGCGATGTCAAAGAAGATATAGACCTCCTCAAAGATAAGGTCAGCAAGGAAAACATCAAGGAGGAGATCGAAAATCTCAAAGACCCTACAAGGACGCAGCTTTATAAATCGATGTTCCGGGTCAAACACGAACCGACGCCGCGCTCGCGCTCGCTCGGCGTGCTCACGAACGTCTTCCTGCACCTGCACCCCGCGAAGATCAATCGCGACGCCGTCAGGTTCAGCTACACATGGGGGATGGGAGGGATAACCTTTTATCTCTTCATAGTCCTGACCTTCACCGGCATACTTCTGATGTTCTACTATCATCCCTCGAAGGGACAGGCTTATCAGGATATCCTTTATCTCGAAAACGACGTGCCCTTCGGCAAGCTGCTTCGCAACATGCACCGCTGGGGCGCGCACCTCATGGTCATAACGACCTGGCTACACATGTTCCGCGTTGTGATGACGGGGAGCTACAAAACGCCGCGCGAGTTCAACTGGGCCGTGGGCGTCGTGCTTCTCGTGCTGACGTTGCTGCTCAGTTTTACGGGCTATCTGCTGCCCGACGATCAGTTGGGATTCTGGGCCGTAACGGTCGGAACGAACATGGCGCGCGCAACTCCTATGCTCGGGGCCGAAGGGCCGTTTGGTCCTCAAGCCGGCATGACGCAATACAACGATGTCAGGTTCGGGCTTTTAGGCGGGTCGATCGTCGACGCGAACGCATTGCTCAGAAGCTATATCTGGCATTGCATAGCCATCCCCGTGATAGTAAGCGTACTGCTTGCGGTGCATTTCTGGCGTGTGCGAAAGGACGGCGGGATATCTGGTCCTGCGCCCGTCATGCTCGAATCCGAGATGAGATCACCGGGCGCGCGCGCGGTCAAACAATCGGTGAAATGAGAGGTGAACAATGGACTGGCATCAACTATGGGAGATCGCTTCAGCGCCTGACAATGTTCCTATCGTGGCGATGCTCTTCCTGGTTCCTTTTTTCGCGTGGATGGGCTTCCGTCAGGCGCGGGCCAACGATAAGCTGATCGATCAACTCGAAGCCGACCCACAGCTTGCCAAGACGCATCACCGCAAGACCTGGCCCTGGAAACCTCACTGGGCGCGAGAGCTTCACGTCTGGCCTTACCTGCTGCGCATAGAGTTTCTGGCGGTCCTCATCGTCACAATAATACTTTACGTCTGGTCGATCACGCTCAACGCTCCGCTCGAAGAACCCGCGAATCCCAACCTCACCATGAACCCGTCGAAAGCGCCGTGGTACTTTCTCGGTTTGCAGGAGATGTTGGTATACTTCGACCCCTGGATAGCGGGCGTCGTTATGCCCACGCTGATACTCGTCGGGCTTATGGTCTTTCCTTATGTCGATTCGAACCCGCTAGGGGTAGGCTATTACACCTGGAAGCAGCGCAAGGTCGCAATAGGCGCGTTTCTGATCGGGTTCATAATGTGGATATCGCTCATCATCATAGGCACGTTCATAAGGGGACCGGGATGGGTATGGTTCTGGCCCGGCCAGACCTGGGACCACAACGTCGTTTTATACGAGATCAACCGCGACCTGCCCGACATATTCGGAATAACCACGCAACCCTGGAAGGGCATATTCGGCGGAGTGGTCGTCCTGCTGTTTTACGTCCTGTCGGGACTCCTCATACATTGGATCATACTGAGGTCCGAATTCGAGAAGAAGATATTTCAGCGCACGAGCCTTTTGCAATACATGGTATTCCAGTTCTTTGCAATAACGGTTCTCATCAGTATGCCGGCGAAGCTGCTTGCCAGGCAGCTTTTCCGCATCAAGTATGTCTGGGTGACGACGTGGTTCAATATATGATCGTGTTTGAAGATTTAAGGTTCTTGGAGGAACGAGATGGCTGATGAAGTAGGGAGCGAGCAACTGGAAAAAAGGGCACCCGATACGCCTGAGCCTGACCCTATTGCCGACCGCTCCATGTCGGGAGCTTTGCTCGTGTCATCGCTCCTTTTGATCGTCGTGATGGGATGGTCGCTCTTTGACGAAGTGATAGGACAGCGGCCGTGGAAAAGCTATCAGTCCGACTTCGTCGACAAGTATTCGACTTATCTGAAGGGCATAAAACCTCAACAGAGCGAAGCCGAAAAGGAAGTCAAGGACTCTCCCGAATACCAGGAGCTCGACCGAGCCTACCAGGGTGCTGTGAAAGGAGCCGAATCCGAAGTCAAAGAGATCAACAGCAAGATTCGCGCTATAGATCAGAAGGTCACGGATATAACCGAGCCTTTTCAGAATGCGCGGGCCTGGGTATCTGCGAAGACTTACGAACTCGAAGTCGCCGGGAGCGAAAGCAGTAAAAAGAGCATTCAACGCTCGATAGAGGAGAGAAGGAAAGAGAAGATCGACATCTCGATACACAACGATGCCGGCGCTTTAGAAGACAAGGAACTCGACTATAACGAGCTTGAGGCGCTCTATAACGGTTTGAGGGATGAAAAGGCCCAGCTCACCGCGCGCCTCATCGAAGCCAGAAAAGAACAGACCGAAGCTCTCACTGAGCGCGACAACTATCTGCAAAACCATCTCACAGGGCTGACCGGGCCACAGGTGGAACAGTTGATCAACAAGATGGATAAGTTCGACTACACCATAAAGCAGATACACGTCGCGGAGGCGGACCTGGTCGACAGATGCGAGTCCTGCCACCTCGGAGTGCGCGAGCCGGTCACTCTCACAGCCGATAATAAATCGATAGGCGACCCGGCGTTCGTCTCTCACCCGAACAAAGACCTTTTGCAGATACACCCCCCCGAACGCTTCGGCTGCTCCACCTGTCACGGAGGGAACGGGCGCGGGACTACTTCGGTCGAAAAAGCGCACGGGCGTTACAAACACTGGCTCTGGCCGCTCTATTACAAAGAGAATGTCGAAGCAGGTTGCAACCAGTGCCACAATCGCGACCGCGTGACTGCGGGTGCCGATGCGCTCAATCAGGGCAAAGACCTTTTCCAGAATGCCGGATGCACGGGTTGCCATCGCTACGAGGGGTTCGACCGCGAAACCGACGCCCTGGCCAGTGCCAGCCAGACCATCACGCAACTCGAAATGGAGCGCCAGGCCCGCTTGCGCGAAATCAGGGAAGCCACCGACGCCGCCGACAAGGCCGAAACCAACGAAGCGGCACGCGAACTGCTCCGCCGCGCAAACTCGCTTGAGCAGATGATAAGCAAGATCGATAATCGCATAGACGAGCTTGAAATCCAGTCGAAGTACCTTATGCAGGACCGCAAAAAAGTCGGGCCGAACCTGAAAGAGATCAGGGCCAAACTGCGAAAGGACTGGGTGCCTGTATGGTTGCGCGATCCGCAGGCGTTTCGCCCCGGCACGAAGATGCCCTCCTTCCGCCTCGACGACGATGAGATCCGAGCCATCTCCGCATTTATATGGCAGTCGGCCCTCGATGTGCGCGTGGCCGGGCAACCGCAGGGCGATCCCTCTCACGGCAAAGAACTCTTCAAGACCATAGGCTGCCTCGCATGCCATTCCGTAGACGGACGGGCTATCGATTTGGGCGATGGCACGATAGGCGGAGATTTCGCGGCCAATCTCTCGCGCGTGGGCGAAAAGGCGAACTACGATTACATAGTGCGCTGGATTCACAACCCGCGAAGGCGGCTCGCGCCTTACTCGCCGAGCTTGAAGAGGGATCTTACGCCCGCCGACTATTCTCAAAAGGGACAGCCGTTCGTCTTTGACGAAGCGCATTCGAAAAGCCCCGTCGATGGGCGCGAACTCCTTGTCCACAACATGACCGTCATGCCTAACTTCAGGCTGTCGGAACAGGACGCCCGCGACATAGCGACCTTCCTGACATCTCTGAAACGGAGTGAGCCTGAGTACCCCGATGCATCGTTTATGGATGACACGTCGCTTGCCGCTCAGGGCGAGATACTCGTAAAGCGATACGGCTGCGCGGGGTGTCACGAGATCAAAGGTCTTGAAGACGAACAGCGAATCGGCACTGAGCTTACCCCCGAAGGGAGCAAGCCCATCGAGCGATTGGACTTCGCGCTTCTGACAGAACCCGCGAAAATGGGTCTCGACCCCTTCACGGGCAAAGATGTCGAGCGAGGCAAGTGGTACGACCACAAGGGCTTTTTCGAAAACAAACTTCGAAGCCCCGGAATATACGATGTCGGCAAGGAGCGCACTCCCGAAGAGCGGCTTCGCATGCCTAACATCTATCTCGAAGAAGATGAGATAACGGCGCTTACGACCTTCCTGCTCGGCAGCGTAGTCACTGCGCTTCCCGAAACGATACGCTATAGTCCCGAAGGCGGGCAGAAAGCAGTTCAGGACGGCTGGTGGGTGGTCCAGAAGTACAACTGCATGGGCTGCCACAACGTGTTGATAGGCCAGGATTCGGTGCTGATGGGGATGGCGATGTATCAGACCGGCGATGGGAAAGAGCAACTCCCGCCGCGCCTTACAACCGAAGGCGCGAGGGTCAATCCCGACTGGCTGCTCAAGTTCCTTAAAGACCCGTCGCTCAACAACGGAGGCGGCGCTCGGCCTGTGACCGCGCAGAGCCTCGCCGCGCACCTTCAGGGTGAGGGCGGCCAGGTGGAGCAAGCGGCTTACGCGCTCGCCTCGCAGTCGGGGGCCAATCGCAACGGCGTGCGCGCTTACCTGAAGGCGCGAATGCCGACCTTCAACTTCTCGCCCAACGAGCTTCAGGCGCTTGTGAACTTCTTCATGGGCGCGTCTTCGCAGAGGCAGCCTTACATAGCCGAACGGCTCGACCCGCTCACGTCTGACGAGCAAGGGCTGGCTCGCGCGCTCTTCACCTCGAACGCAGCGCCCTGTTTGAAATGTCACATGACGGGCGACCCGGCGCACGACGCGATTGCGACCGCGCCGAACTTCCTGCTCGCTCCCGAACGGTTGAAGCCCGCCTGGACCGAGCGATGGCTGGTCCATCCTGAACTCATCAGTCCGGGCACCTCCATGCCTTCTCAACTCTTCGTGCGGGACGATGAGAAAGACCGCTGGATATTCAACGGCCCGACCCCGCCCGCATTCCAGAGCTACGATAAGGACCACGCGACCTTGCTCGTGCGTTACATGTTCCAGATAACGCCCGAAGAGCAGAGAAGGCTCGGCACAGGCGGCTCGTCCGCTCCGGCAGCAAGCCCCGTGAGCGTCAATAGCGGCCCTCGCGCAGATCGCTTGCCGCGCTACGCATCGGTTCGCGCGCCTTAGAGTCGGGAGAAAGGTTTTAAATTCGCAGCGCCAGGGCGTATGATGCGCGCGGGCGCTGAAGCAATAAAATTCGTAATAGCCAGTTTCATTGAAAACGAGCGAGCATAGAGACTGGATTAAAGCTACAGGAGGCTTCATTCGGAGATCATCGCAGAAGCGACGCAAGCGAATAGAAAGATTCCCGCTCGATTCGTCCGGCGAGATTGCAGTCCGAAAGAAAGCCGCTATCAGGAGAGAAAATCATGTTAAAGAGATTGAGTGCGATTAGCCTTATGTTCGTATTGACCGCGTTTCTGATCGTCGGATGCAACGGCGGCGGAGAAAAGAATGGCGAGCCTGCGAACAGCGGGAAAAAAGAGTACGCTCCCACAGGCGATGAGGGCACGATCACAGGGACCATAGCCTTCGAGGGCACGGCTCCCGCTCGCAAGACCATACCCATGGGGTTGAACGATGCCAACTGCGCCACCATACCCGGAGAGAAGCTGACTGAAAACGTCATCGTCAAAGACGGCAAGCTTGCCAATGTTTTCGTCTTCATCAAAGGGGGACCGGCCGGCGATTACAGCTTCAAGACGCCATCGGAAGCCGCCACCCTCGATCAGAAGGGATGCCGTTATCACCCGCACGTATTCGGCGTGCAGACCGGACAGACCATAAAGATACTCAACAGCGACAACACCACGCACAACATACATCCGTCGCCCAAGAACAATAAGGAATTCAACGAAGTGCAGGGGCCGGGCGCTGCGCCAAAGGAGAAGACCTTCATGAGGGCGGAGACCTTGATCCCGGTCAAGTGCAACCAGCATCCCTGGATGCAGGCGTACATAGGAGTGCTGGAACATCCTTTCTTCGCGGTGAGCAAAGAGGATGGCACTTATGAGATCGAGGGACTTCCTCCGGGCGATTACACCGTTGAGACATGGCACGAGCAATACGGGAAGAAGGAACAGAAAGTCACCGTTGCGGCGAAAGGTTCGGTGACACAGGATTTCACCTACAAGGACACTGACAAAGCCGCTCTCTCTCCTTCTTCGTTGAAGATGCAGCCTGCGCTCGTGCTGCCATAGCGATTGACGGGGCAGGGTTTTTGGCCCTGCCCTTACAAAGGAAACAAGGTTTGACCGAGCGAGAGGATATTTCCGAAAGACCCGGTCGCGGCCAGTTCTGGCTTGCCGTAGGGGTTGCTTTTCTGACCCTTGTGTTGCTAGGGGCGGGCGGGCTTGTCACGAGCAACGAAGCCGGAGACTCCGTGCCCGACTGGCCCATGTCTTTCGGGCGATGGGTGATCGGCTCGGATCAGTTCGTCGCGAACGTCCGCTTCGAATACTCTCATCGCGTCATCGCAGGCGCAGTCGGCATTGCGACTTTCATTCTTGCTCTATGGATTACGCTCGGCGAAAAGCGCCGGTGGGTGAAACGCCTCGCGTGGATTGCATTCGCGGGCGTCGTGGCGCAGGCAGCTATAGGCGGAGTGAGGGTGCTCTTTCCTGAATACAAAGCGGCCGTGAGCGTTCCACACGCGCTCATCGCTCAGAGCTTCTTCGCCTTGCTCGTGGGACTTGCGGTCTTTTCATCGCGAAGCTGGCAGACCCGGAAGACAGCCCCGAAGGATGCTGGAAAATCCTCAAGCCCTTCGCTGCGATTTTTGACTTCCGCGACCGTAGCCTCAGTGCTCGTGCAATTGGTATTGGGCGCGGGGTTCCGCCATCGCGCTTTCGGCATCATCCCGCACATAGCCGGGGCGGTCGCCGTGACTATACTCCTCGTATGGACTGTGAGCGCGGTGCTGAGGCGTTATGGTTCGGACGCTTTTCTGTGCAGGCCAGCCCTCGTTGCGTTGGGATTGTTGATAACGCAGGTGGGCCTGGGCGTGGGGGCATACATGGCGCGGCTCGGTTCAGCGGACGATCCTCTGCCGATGGAGCCTATGATCACTTTGACCGTCGCGCATCTGGTAGTCGGGGCATTGACGCTGGCCGCCGTCGTCGTTTTGACTTTGAGGTCTTATCGCGCGATCTCTCCACGTGAAAGCGCAAGAGAGGCGACGCAGGAACGCGAATCAGTACCCCGACCCGTGAGGGAGGGGATAATCAAAGTGCCTTATGAAGAGTCGGCAATCCGCAATTCGCAATCCGCAATCCGCAGTCCCGACAGGCTGAGGGCTTATCTCGATTTGACCAAACCGCGCATCACTCTGCTTGTGGTGCTGACGGCGGCGGCGGGGTTCTGCCTGGGTTCGGGGCAGGCGATTTCCTACACGGGGCTGCTTCACATGGCGGTCGGCATAACGCTGCTTTCGTCGGGGATAGGGACTCTCAATCAGTACATGGAGCGAAGACTGGACGCTTTGATGCTGCGCACAGGCTCGCGCCCCTTGCCTTCAGGGAAGCTCACTGCGAGAGAGGCGCTGCTGTTTGGCATCGTGCTTTCGGTCGTGGCGACCATTTATCTAGCGGTCTTTCTCAACCTGCTCACGGCCGTGTTGGGCACGGTCACTTTAGCGGCATATCTGTTTTTATACACGCCGCTGAAGACCCGGACGACGCTTTCGACCGTGCTTGGCGCTTTTCCCGGAGCGATGCCGCCTCTGATAGGATGGGTCGCGGCGAGTGGGGAGATAGGTCTCGGCGCGTGGGTGTTGTTTGCGATTCTGTTTCTGTGGCAGTTTCCGCACTTCCTCGCAATCGCATGGATGTACCGCGACGATTACGCTCGCGCGGGGATAAGGATGCTGCCCGTTGTCGAGCCTGAGGGGCGCGTGACGGGCCAGCAGATTCTCAGCTACACGCTGATGCTCCTGCCCGTGAGCCTGCTCCCGGCGATGATTCAACTCGCAGGCTCGGTATATTTTTTCGGGGCGCTCATGCTCGGACTCGGTTTTTTATACTTCAGCGTGCGCATGGCATTCGACAGATCGAAGTGGCGGGCGCGCAGATTGCTGCAAGCTTCGGTACTATATCTGCCCGCTCTACTGGCGTTGATGGTGCTTAACAGATAAACGATGAATGATGGATGATGAACTGTTTTCATGTGTTCGCCATTCATCGCTCGGCGTTCCTCATAGAGGATAAATATGGGCAAACTCTTGGGCCTGTTTCTGTTTCTGCTGGCGGTGGGAACGGCGATTCTTTTTCTCGGCGGGTGGTGGTGGTTTCCTGAGAGCATATCCGAGTATGGGCCGCTGATAGACGCGCAGTTCAATCGCACGCTCGTGGTCGTGGGGGTGGCTTTCTGCGCGGCGCAGATAGCCCTCGGTTATGCGATCATTCGCTTCGGACGCAAGGGCAATGAGCGCGCCGTTTACACGCACGGGAGCAGCAAGCTTGAATTGACCTGGACCGTAATCACGGCCGTCGTCTTCGTAGCGCTTGCGATTCTAGGGCAGCGGGTGTGGGCGCAGTTTCACCTCGACGAGACGCCTCCCAATGCGAAGAAGGTCGAAGTCGTCGCGCAACAATTCCAGTGGAATTTTCATTATCCCGGCCCGGATGGCGCTCTTGGGCGCACCGACCGGAAACTGATAAACGATTCGGCGCTCGACTTCGTGGGCATAGACCGCAGCGACCCGGCGGCACAGGATGACGCGGAGCTAACGACGCTCGCCATCCCTGTAAATCAGCCTGTGGAGTTGACCCTGCGGTCAAAAGACGTTATACACAGTTTCTTCGTTCCGGCACTCCGAATCAAACAGGACGCGGTTCCGGGCTTAGCGGTTCGCATGAACTTCACCGCATCGCGCATAGGCAAGTACGAATTGACCTGCGCCGAGTTGTGCGGAAACCTTCACCACAATATGAAGAGTTTCATGCTCGTTCTTCCCGATAACGAATACAACGAGCTTATGGCGCTGCCGTCGGATGACTTCGTTGTGCGAATGGGCGAGTTGCTACAGCGATATTAAAAAGGAGGGGATAAAATGGCAGATGTGGTTCATCCTGCTCACGGCGAGGTCCACCGCCACGAGCCGCCATCGGGTTTCATCCGAAAATACATCTTCAGCACGGACCACAAAGTGATCGGCATTCAGTACTGGTTCCTGGCCCTGTTTTCGGTAATCCTCGGAATGTTGCTATCGGTCTTGATGCGCTTGCAATTGGGCTGGCCCGGCGAGGAGTTCGGATTCTTGAAGACCATATTTCCCACAGCAGCCGAAGGCGGGACCATAACACCTGATCTCTACCTTTCGCTTGTGACGATGCACGGGACCGTCATGGTCTTCTTCGTTCTGACGACCGCGCCACAGGGCGGGTTCGGCAATTCCTTCCTGCCCATACAGATAGGCGCAGATGACATGGCCTTCCCTGTGCTGAACATGATGTCGTTCTGGATCACGTTCCTCGGGCTTGTCGTATTGCTTGGGGCCTTCTTTGCAACGGCCAACGTCATAGGCCCGATAGGCGGCTGGACGGGGTATGCACCCTTGAGCGCGCTCGGAGAGAAGGCAGGACCAGGGCAGGGGTTGGGCGTGGTCTTGTGGGTTTCGAGCATAGCCCTGTTCTGCATAGCGTCGCTTCTGGGCGCGCTCAATTTCATCACGACGATGTTGAACATGCGCACACGCGGAATGTCGCTTATGCGATTGCCTCTGACATGCTGGGGATGGTTCACTACGGCGGTGCTCGCGCTGCTTTCATTCCCTGTGCTTCTTGCCGCCGGGATACTTCTGCTGCTCGACCACCTCGCGGGAACGAGCTTCTTCATACCGACCAACGTGCTCGATGACCGTCAGGGAGGCTCGCCCATACTCTGGCAGCACCTGTTCTGGTTCTTCGGCCACCCGGAAGTCTACATAGCCATACTGCCCGGCATGGGACTGGCTTCGCACATACTCGCCACCTTCGCGCGCAAGCCCGTCTTCGGCTACCGCGTGATGGTCTACGCGATATTCGCTATAGGACTGCTCGGCTTTTTCGTCTGGGGCCATCACATGTTCATAAGCGGCATGAGTCCGTATACGGCGATAGTCTTTTCGGTCATAACGCTGACGATCGGGGTGCCTTCGGCGATCAAGACCTTCAACTGGATAGGCACTATATGGGGCGGGCAGATTCGCTTCACCACGCCTATGCTATTCGCTCTGGGGTTCGTATCGCTCTTCGTTTCGGGCGGAATCACGGGGCTGTTTTTGGGCCAGACCTCTTTGGATTTGCCGCTCCATGACACGTACTTCGTGGTCGGGCACTTCCACCTGATCATGGGCGTGGCGGCGATCTTCGGCATATTCATGGGGACTTACTTCTGGTTCCCCAAGATGTTCGGCCGTATGATGAACGAGGGGCTGGGAAAGATTCATTTCTGGTTCAGCTTCATAGGCGTAAACGTCATCTTCATCCCGTTCCACGTGATGGGAATGTCGGGAGCGCCGCGACGTTACGCCACGCACGGCAACCTGGAATTTCTGTCGAACGTGATGCCGCTCAGCAAATTCATCTCCTACGCGGTATTCTTCACCGTCGGGGCGCAGATAATATTTCTGATAAACCTCTTCTGGAGCATGTTCAAGGGGAAGAAGGCTTCCGACAATCCCTGGGAAGCGACTACGCTGGAATGGACCATTCCGTCGCCGCCGCCTTATGATAACTTCGCGGGCCGCGTGCCCGTAGTATATCGCGGGCCTTACGAGTACAGCGTGCCGGGCGCGCCTACGGATTTCAGCATGCAAACCGACCCGGATGAGCCGAAAGCGGCGGAGCCTGCCGGAGATGAATCCGGAGATTGATGCAGGCTGGAGT
>JAKEHD010000069.1 GCA_022615215.1 Blastocatellia bacterium | reverse complement strand
CCGTCTCCGACATTGGCCGCTGAGATGAAGTTCGTCGGGGTGCCGTCGGCCAATTGAACCCCCAGGTTGCCGTTGGAGGTGAACAGATGGTAGCCCACGAATACGCCGGGTGAAGTTTGTACCCTTTTATCAACTATGGCCTGTACTCCGGTTGAGGTGCCGAGTTGGACCCAGGCATCTATTGAGAAGTCGCCCGTGCCCGCATCCAGAGAAGGATCGTCAGGCACCTGAACGAAATCGCCGTCTCCGTCGAAGCTGAACCCTTGATCGACTTTGGCTGCGGCGAAAGTCGTGTCGCCCATCAGGGTGCCGTCATTGTTGCCCACGAAATCGGTGGCATCTCCGTCGCCGGGCCACCAGCTTACAAGGTTTGCTGGCGGGGGTGTGCAAGTGGAAACTCCCTTCTGGGCCGAAGCCTTGTTGAATGAGAAATTGAATGTTGCCAGGCTGAAGATCAGGATGAACATCAGACTGACGGGAATGGCAAGGATGACTCTTTTCGATTTCATAAATGTCTCCCTTCTGTTGAGAAAGTTGGATAATGACCGTAAACCGAGACCTCGTGGTTTACGCAGACCGCCCGAAACCGCTTGATGCTAAATACCTCGGAGGGCAAACTCAGAGCGGGGCAAGTATATACAAATTGCGAAGCGAAATGCAACGATTGTTTGACAAATGTTGGAACCGCCCGTAACCTGACTCGCCCTTCGAAATTTCCGAGTCCTCCCATCATCAAATTCGAGCCACCGCGTTTCTTTTTCACCACGGAGGCACGGAGACACAGAGAGACATATTATCAAAGGACGAGTCGCCTGATGCCGTCCTTGAGCACGGGAACATTAAAGTTGATTAGCAATCCTATTTTTGTTCCCGACAACCTCATATATGTCAACGTCTGCGCTTCTTCGACCGGAGCGAGTGCTTTGACCGATTTGATCTCTACTATAACCTTGCGCTCAACCAGCAAATCGAGACGATATCCGCAATCAAGCTTGATACCTTTGTATTCCAGAGCTAGTGGTTTCTGACGCTCGAAATTCAAGCCGCGCAGTTCCAGTTCTTTGCAAAGACATTCTTCGTATGCTGATTCGAGCAAGCCGGGACCGAGATATCGGTGTACCTCGATAGCTGCGCCGATGATGGTTCCAGTCAGTTGTTTTTCGTATAGCTTACTTTGGGGGTTCAATTTTATCACCAGGACACTGAGACACGAATATAGCTCTGTGCCTCCGTGCCTCCGTGGTGAGGTACTACTTTCCATTTACTCACGGATGCCTTTCACTACTTCTTCCATTTATTCGATCCTCTCTGACGGCTGAATCCATCAATCGCTCGATTCTTCTTTCTCCTGGCCGTAGGCCGAGTAGTAGCGGTAGTAGTAATAATCGTCGTAGCCCTCATGTCGCAGGTCTACGTTATTGAGCACCACTCCGAATATCTTCGCCCCTACGTTCGTCAGTTCCTGGCGCGCTCGGCGCAGAACGTCGCGCGTGCTCTTGCCTCCATGCACGACCAGTATCACTCCGTCGACGAGCGTGGATAATATAACGGGGTCGGTCACGTTTATGAGCGGAGGCGAATCTATAACTATGTGATCGTAACGCTCGGAAAGCTTGGCGAGCATCGATTTCATCTTTTCGGAACTTATAAGCTCGGCCGGGTTCGGGGGTATGGGACCGCAGGCGAGGGCCGAGAGATTCGGTATCTGCAACTTCTGAATCAGGCTGTCGAGTTCGACATCGCGCGAAAGATATGTCGAAAGCCCTCGCCCATGATCGAAGCCGAACAGTTTATGTATGGTCGGCTTGCGCAGGTCGCAATCTATTATGATGACCGACGATCCGAGTTGCGCGAGCGATATGGCCGTATTGACTACGGTGGTCGTTTTGCCCTCGCCCGGCTGGCCGCTCGTAATCAGTATCTTTTTGGGCGGGCTTCCCGCCGAAGACAACAGCACCGAAGTCCTCAGCACACGGTAAGCCTCTGCGGCTGAAGAGCGGGCCTCCGGGCTTATCAGCAGAGACGACTCGATCGAGCCGCGCGTGGCGAGAGCTTTCCTGCCGCCCGATAGCTTTCGCGGCATCGTCGCGCCGATAGCGGGGATGACGCTCAGGGCGGGCAATTGCGCGTAGCGGCTCACATCCTCGACCGTCTTGATGGTGTTGTCGAGGTATTCGAGGAAGTACGCCAGCCCGCATCCGGCCGCAAGGCTCAGAAATAATCCTATAAGTATGGCGCGCGGGCGATTGGGACCGACCGGAGAAACGGGCACTTCGGCAGGTTCGGCGAGGCGGAGATCGTTCGCCTGTTCGGCGACCTGTATATCGGCCTGATGCGTCTTCTGTAAGAACTCCGTGTAGAGCGCCTTGGCCGTGTCGACGTCCTGTTTGAGCAGGCTGTATTCGATGGTGGCTTGATTCTGTTGAGCGGCTTCGATTTTAGCGGCCGCGAGAAGTTTTTTGAGAGACCGCTCCTCGCGAAGGATGCGTTCGTACTCGGCCTTGAGCTTTTCGGCAAGCGTCGAGCGGGAGCCTGCGATCTGCTCCTCAAGGGCGGCTATCTGCTGCTTGACATCTATGAGGTTAGGGTTCTTTTCGCCGAACTTCAATTCGAGTTGAGAAGCCCGTATCTTCAGTTCGTTGAGCTTTTTTTGAAGCTCGGCGGTTTCTGAATTGGCGAACGATTCGGCGAGTTGATTGACGCGGCCCGCCATGACTTCTGCGAGGAGCGACTCTTTGAGCACGCGGTCGGTCTCGACCCGCATCACCTGTTCGTGCAGGCGCATGAATTTGTCCGTGCCGAGAGTGTCTTTTATATCGCCCGAATAGATTATGTGGTCGCGGGTGTAGTCCGCGAGCTTCTTTTCGGCCTGCTCGACCTGTGCGCGGAGTTTGCGGGTCGCATCGTCGAGCCAGGCCGATGCTTTGGTAAACTTGACGGTCTTTTCCTGGAACCGGCGTTCGATGAAATCCTGCGCGACGGCATTGGTAACACGGGCGGCCATCATAGGATCGGTGTGCGTGAACGATATCTTCAGCACTCGCGTAAAGGGAAGCTGTTCGACGTTCAGGTTGTTTGCAAGCACGGAGACGACCGGTGCCAGGCGGGCGGTCTCTTCGGGCGTGAGCTTGAGTTCTCCCTGGAGTGCGATGTCGGGCGGCTCGATTATCTGCGGGGTCGGCGCGGACGGGTTGCCGGAGCGAAACTTGCCGCTTATGGTCTTTACCGCTTCCCATACGGATTTTCTTTCCGTCACTTCGAGAAAATTCGGATTCTGATCGAGCTTCAGGTTGAGCGCCACGTTCTGCAGTAGCGGACGGCTCTTTATCATGTATATGTAGGTGTTTATGTTGTCCGAAGCGTCCGTTTGCACGATGACATCTGCGGTCTTTACGAGCGTCTTGCTGTCATTTCTGATTTCGATGGTGGCCGCAGCCTGATAGGTCGATTGAGTGCGGTATATCTCCACTGTGGTTATGCAGGTGCCTATGAAGACAAGGGTCAGTATGAGCCATTTACGCTTGCGCAATATGCGGCTTATCTGGCGCAGCAAGGCCCTTCCGTCCTGCTCGCCGTACCCGTATCCATATCCATAAGACCCAGGGTCGGGATAGACGGCGCGCGGGTAGCCGGGTCGCGCAAGGGGGATGGATTCGGGCGGCGGAAGCTTTTCGAGTTCGAGCCTTTCGTCTGACATAAATTCTCTCCTACAAATGGTCGGCCGTAACCTCAGATGATGCGCGCGAGCGCAAGCGGGTCGCTTTTCAAAGCACAGGTGAGGGATTGCTGCGGTCTTTATCTTTGCCGCTTCCTGTCCGTGTGACTGCTCTCAACGAATAACGCCTCGATTTACCGTAGCCATGCCGAAAGCCCTGAGCAGAGTTCCTCCCACGGATTTCAAACGGCTGCTCGGCACGACTATCAAATCATTCGCCTGTAAAAGGATGTCGTCTTTCTTGCCGTCCATCACGGCGCCTATGTCTACAGAAATCTCTTTTTGCTGGCCTGTCTTGGAGTCTTCGCGGAATATCTTCGCGTTGCTTTTGGAAGCCTCGAAGGTCATCCCGCGCGCGAGCGATATGGCCTGCCGCAGGGTGATTCCGGGCCTCAGCGGAAACTGCCCCGGAACTGCAACCGCGCCTCCGACGAAGAAGACATCCGTAGGCGGTATATTGATGAGGTCGCCGGGTTCTATGAGCATATTCTGCTCGAAGTGTCCCTTGAGCAGTCCTGAGATATTGGCTTCCAGCATCACATACTCCGGCAGACCGTCTTCACTGGGCCCGGCGGATTCGACCTCGCGGATTATGTATGCGATGGGACCGTGATTGTCACTGAGTCCGCCGGCGGTCGTAATCAATTTGAAGAGCGACACTTTGCCCATCATCTGATAGACGCCGGGGCTGCGCACGCTTCCCTGTATGAAGAAAGAGCGGCTGTTGGATTGCGCTACGGTGACTGTGACGTGCGGGTCTTTCAGGTAGTCGCCCCGCAACCCTTCGGCTATTATCTTCGCCACATCGGCGGGCCTCTTTCCTTTGACCTCAAGGTCGCCCAGAAACCTGAGGGGGATGAACCCTGCGGCGCTGACCGTGTGTTTGCCCGACAGTTCGGGCGCATCCATCACATTTATTTCGATCACATCGTTCGGCCCTATCAGGTAATCATCGCTGGAAGCGAATATGGCCTTCGGAGAGGACGGTTCCCTATCGCTTTTCGGAGAATCATCCTTGGCGGCGGGCGGCTCGGTCTGGCGCGGGCGGCTCTCCTGCGGCGTCTGCCCTGCGACGGAGGTGGAAAAGGCGAGGCAAAAAATGAGCAGCAAATCAAGCACTCGAATTTTCAATCCTCCGCGCCTGTAAGTCGGTTCGATGTCGATGTCTGCTGATTTCATGATGGCACCTCTACAGGGCCGCATCCGGCCCTCTGTTTCCGACCGCAGGTCGACTGCGACCGCGATTCCGGATTTACGATTCTGAAATTCATGCTGTTGCGAATATCGCTATAGGGTTTACGCCCGCGCGCCGGAATGGGAATTATGAACGAAGCGGGCGAAAAGAACAATAGTTCCTCAAAGTGTGAAGAGCATCTCACGGCAGTGACGGGTGACGATCTCGCCGCTCGTCACTGTATCCGTATCAGGACAGACCTCTCCCCTGAATGGTTAAGCCCGTGAGGGAAGCCGCGATCCGCGGCGGTCCTGATTTTCAATTCAAGCGATACGATTCGGGGGTAATGCCTCGATGCCCGCGCCCTTGCCCCTGCCAGCGGTGAGTGAGGCTTTCCATATAGAGCATCTTAGGGGACGCTGCCTGAAACTCTAATACGAGAGCGACCCAAAATCAATTTAAACGGATGCGCGACGAATGAGCGCGGCCCGAACGCCTGGGAGAACTCGCATATGTGATCTCCATCCGGCCTCTTCTCATTCACAGACACAAGCCCGCTCGATGGGCCGGGATTCAAGGAAGATTTCCTTATATCTAATGCCTTCGACATCGCTCCTTCTGTCCTTTTTATGTTTGTCCGAATTTGAGACGCAACGAGAATTTCAATCCGCACGCAACCTGCACAGCATCGCCGATTCAAGGAAGATTTCCTTATATCTAATGTCAAAAATTATGTCTCCGAGGGGCGAACCCATTCTGTGAACCTATTCTGTGAACATCGGGGCGATGAAAATTGCAACAGACAGTCGAAGCCTCCTGCACGAAATCGACCGACAGGTCGATTCTTTTGGGGCGGCCTTTCACAAGGATATAGATTTGTCGCGCCACGTCAATACTAATTTTTTCGCAAGCAATCATTCCTCACGCAGGGAATCCATGATCGGCTTTTCACCTCTCTCGCGGAGACGGCCGTAAGACGCAAGGTTTATCTATTTGGCGCGGCCGGCGGGAAATCCGGCTTGATGCGAATATCCATTTATTGAAGCGAGATAGTCGACTCGAAGGTCGGCGGTTTGCTTTCAGAACTTTCGCACTGCGTCGGTCCTGCGCAATATTTGCAAATCATCGTCGGTTCTGCCTGAGATTATTATTGACATGTTTCCCTATCGGATGTTACAAGGTTGTCGGTCATGATACTTCTGTAATCGAAGGCGGCCCGGATACAGGTCAGCCTTTCGAGCGCAGACATGCTTCCCGTATCGGCCCTGCGATCTGCCCTCGCAACGATTGGTCCTATATCTGTCGAACTAGTTGCTTCCCCCAGTTGAATTCTCTCAGTAAGCGGATAGTTAATTAGCAGCCATTAGTGCATACGACCCCTGAGATCGTTGAATACCTTGTGAATCGTTGCCTGGAGCAACGACTCGGTCGCTTTATAGCATTGGAGTCAGGACGGAGCCGCCGACTTTACTATCAAACGGCGAGGACGCCTGCGATTTGATAAAGGCGGTACTTATTAACTATGTCGGCTAAACTGGGCGAGACCCTTCTAAAAGACAACCTCATAACTCCTCAACAGCTCAAGGAGGCGCTCGATTATCAGCGGATGAATGGAGGCCGGCTGGCCTCGACGCTCGTCAAGCTCGGCATACTCTCGGATGAAGAAGTCACAGCCGTGCTCAGCCGCCAATACGGCGTTCCGTCGGTAAATCTCGATCTCTTCGAGGTGGACCCGGCGGCAGTGGCGCTCGTGCCGCAAGAGACCGCCGAGCGATATTGTGTGCTGCCGCTCTCGCGCGTGGGCGCAACGCTCACGCTCGCCATGGTAGACCCGACGAACGTCTTCGCTATAGACGACGTGAAGTTCATGACGGGCCTTTCGGTAGAGCCTGTCGTCGTCAGCGAGGCGGCGATGCTGACGGCCATAGGGAAATACTACGGAACGACGCGCGAAATCGAACTCGCGCGCGTGATGGAAGACCTCGTCGCCGAATCTACGACCTACAGCGATTACGGCGAGGACATAGACCAGCTCGATCTCGAAGCCGAAGAAGAGATAGACCTCGAAAACCTCGAAAAGATGGCCGAGGACGCTCCCGTAGTCAAGCTCGTCAACGTAATACTCGTCGACGCACTTCGCCGCAGCGCATCCGACATTCACATAGAGCCTTATGAGAAAGAGTTCCGTGTGCGGTTCCGCATAGACGGCGTGCTCTACAACATAATGAATCCGCCGCTCAAGATGCGCGACGCGCTCACATCGAGAATGAAGATCATGGCGCGGCTCGACATAGCCGAAAAACGTCTGCCCCAGGACGGGCGCATAAAGATACGCGTGAGGCTCGACAACCGTTCCCGCGAACTCGACTTCCGCGTCTCGACGCTGCCGACGATCTTCGGCGAAAAGATGGTGCTGCGCCTTCTCGATAAAGAGAACCTGCGACTCGACATGACGAAACTCGGTTTCGAGCCGGAAAGCCTCGAAAAGTTTTCGCGCAATATAGTGAAGCCTTACGGGATGGTGCTCGTGACAGGGCCTACGGGGTCGGGCAAGACCTCTACGCTCTATTCGGCGCTCCAGACCCTGAACACGCCCGAAACCAACATAATGACGGCTGAAGACCCTGTGGAATTCAACCTGCCGGGCGTCAATCAGGTGCAGATGAAAGAGTCTATAGGGCTTAATTTCGCCGCCGCCCTGCGCTCGTTCCTGCGCCAGGATCCGAACATCATCCTTGTCGGTGAGATACGCGATTTCGAGACCGCAGAGATAGGCGTCAAGGCCGCGCTCACGGGCCACATGGTGCTTTCGACCCTGCACACGAACGATGCGCCTTCCACGATCAGCCGTTTGATGAACATGGGTATAGAGCCGTTTCTGGTCGCAACTTCGGTGAACCTCATACAGGCACAACGCCTCGTGCGTTGTACATGCAAGGAATGCAAGGTCGAGGTAAAGACCCCACTTGAGGCGATTATAGATGTAGGGTTTTCCGCAAGCGAGGCGGGCGAAGTAAGGACGTTCAAAGGAGCCGGTTGCAACGCCTGCAACGGGACCGGCTACAGGGGGCGCGTGGGGCTTTACGAGGTCATGGAAGTGACGGATGATCTGCGCGAATTGATCCTGGTCGGAGCATCGGGACTCGAACTTCGCCGCAAGGCCATAGAGGAAGGCATGCTGACGCTCAGAATGAGCGGCCTTGAAAAGATTCGACAGGGACTCACCACCGTCGAAGAGGTTGTGAGAGAGACTGTGAAATGAGCTATCAGTCATCAGCTATCAGCTATCAGCTACAGACGACAGACGACAGACGACAGAGCGGAATGGCTGTAAGAAAGAAATCTTTATGGCTGAGGGCTGAAGACTGAGGGCTGTTTTTCGGAGGGAATATGCCGGAAATTGCATTGAGTGATTTGTTGAAGAAGATGATCGAACTGGGCGGGTCGGACCTGCACATAACGACCAACTCAGCGCCCATGGTGCGCGTGCATGGCGTACTCCGCCCGCTTGAGTACGCCGATATGACGCCTGCCGAAACCAAACAACTCGCCTATTCGGTCCTGACCGACGCGCAGAAGCACCGCTTCGAGGAGACGCTCGAACTCGACTTCTCGTTCGGCATCAAGGGGCTGTCGCGCTTCAGGGCGAACCTCTACAATCAGCGGGGCGCGGTCGGCGCGGTCTTTCGCTCGATACCTTACGAAATCCGTTCGTTCGAGGATCTCGGGTTGCCGTCCGTGATCGAAAAGCTCTGCGATAAGCCTCGCGGGTTGATACTTGTCACAGGGCCTACGGGGTCGGGCAAATCGACGACGCTTGCCGCCATGCTCGACAAGGTGAACCGCGACCGGCACGAACACATAATCACGGTCGAAGACCCTATAGAGTATCTGCACGGCCATAAGGGGTGCATAGTCAATCAGCGCGAAGTCCATGCCGATACGCACTCGTTTGCGAACGCCTTACGCGCAGCCCTGCGCCAGGACCCGGACATCGTGCTGATCGGTGAGATGCGCGATCTGGAAACCACAGAGACCGCGCTCCGCATAGCCGAGACCGGCCACCTGACGTTCGCCACCCTGCATACGAACTCTGCGGCCTCTTCGATCAACCGCGTCATAGACATATTCCCCGCGCACCAGCAGTCGCAGATACGCACACAGCTTTCGATGGTGCTCGAAGGGATCGTCACACAGGCGTTGCTGCCGAAAGCCAACGGCCAGGGGCGCGTGCTCGCAATGGAGATACTCGTGCCGAACGCCGCCATCAGAAACCTGGTCCGCGAAGACAAGGTACACCAGATTTACTCCATGATGCAGACCGGCCAGGACAAGTACGGGATGCAGACCTTCAACCAGTCGCTGGCGAGCCTCTATTTCAAGAAACAGATAACAATGGAGATGGCCATGATGCGCTCTTCGATACCCGACGAGCTTCAGGAGCTTATAAGCCGAGGAGCAGCGGCGCTTCATCCGGGCGCGCATCAGATGGGGGCCAAACCCGCGGGCCAGGGACAGGGCTATCCCGCGTCCGGCAACAAGCCCCGCACGCCGCTCGGCCGCGTAGGCCGTTGAAAAATCAGTACCCCGACCGTGAGGGAGGGGATTCGAACGATGAACGATGAATGATGAAGACGGAACATCCTCTTTGATTCCGCATTCATCGTTTCGTTACTGCCCCCTTGGAGTTTGAGAGGGAATCAAGTGAGGTTGCAAAATGCCGACTTATGTTTATAAAGGCCGCAATCGTTTGAACGAGATCGTCGTCGGTGAACGAGCGGCAGCCGACCGCCCGGCGCTCGAGTCGATGCTGCGGCGCGAACAGATCATTTTGACAAGCGCCAGAGAGAAGGGGCGCGAGATCAGTTTGCCGAAAGTAGGGCGCGAAAAGGTCAAGAGCAAAGAGCTCGCCCTGTTCACGCGCCAGTTTTCAGTCATGCTCGATGCGGGTCTTCCGCTCGTGCAATGCCTGGAGATACTCGGTCAGCAGCAGGACAACAAACAGTTTCAGAAGGTGATATTTCAGACCCGCGGAGATGTGGAAGCCGGT